>JAPLCR010000415.1 GCA_026392135.1 Armatimonadota bacterium | reverse complement strand
GCAGGGAGTGCGGGAAGGACTGCCGGAGTGAGTGGTTTTACGGGGTCTTTACGCGTGTCATACTCTCCGCGGAACAGCACGTAAGCCATCGCCTCCTCAGATTTCTCGTTGGAGATATGCGCGATGGTTCCGCGGTTGCGGATAGCCGAGTCCTCCGTGACGAGTTTGTTTACGTTTTCGGTAAGCTGGCGGTAAGTATCGTCCTTCCCTGTTATCCACCATGCAAACAGCTCTTCGGTCTCAGGGGCGGCTATCTGCTTCCCTGCACGTGAAAGGAGGTAAGAGGTGCGAGTTCCGTTCGCGAGTTGCGCCGTCTCCGCGTCGGTTAGAGCGCGATCGTATAGGCGAATATCTTGAATCGCGGTTCCATCCACGCCAGCGGTCGTGTTTCTCTGCCCTACCTTGAAGGGGACATTGGTGCGGATGGTGCTTTTCAGGGTGTCGGTCTGCGTGTCGGTCGCCTTGAGAACGCCGTTAATGTAGACACGCACTGAGTCGGGCTTCATCTTGCCGTTGTAGGTGATGCAGACGTGGCTCCACTGGTTTGCCGGGAGCGGTTCACGCGATACGACCTTGAGCGCGTCTTCGGGAAACTTATGAATGATGTGCGTTCCAACTTTACCGCCCTCTAACCACATATCCCAACCCCGAAAGCCGTTACCTTCGTCCATGCGGCTAAAGATAGCGCCACCCGCGTTGTCGGTGATTTTTACCCATGCAGCGTAGGAGAAGGGCTGGTCTTTCTCGAAGTCGCCAACCTGCGGCGCGGCGAGCGTATTACCGGGTTCACGGCGATAGGCTTTTTCAGAGACCTGCCCTTTGTCCCATGTCTGTTTGCCTTCTAGAGTCAGGTTGAGGGGTTTCCCATCAAAAGCCGCCGTTATGGCGCTACCTTTCCCTTCGTTGAGGGAGGCGTGGAACTTGAGACCGGTTGTAGGGATAGAGGCGGCTATCACCTGTGCGCTCGCTGTTCCAAGCCATTGTTCAAAGTCGGGGCGCGAAGAGCTCTTGCGGGTATCTGCTTTATGACGCGCTTCGGAAAGTTCGCCTGCGAGGGTTTCTAGCCGGGGACGGTCTTCCATAAGCGGGACTTGAATAATGGGCGGCGTGTCTTTTATGTTTCCGTCCATTGCGTTCTGCGTGGTGTTGTTGAAGAACGCGGAGAGCGAGTAGAAGTCCTTTGTGCTAAAAGGGTCGAACTTGTGGTCGTGGCAAACCGCGCAACCCAACGTCGAACCGAGCCATACCTGCGAGGCGGTTTCGGTGCGGTCGCGGGCGTAGAGGACGAGGTACTCTTCGCTGATGGCTCCGCCTTCGTTGGAGGTGATATTACAGCGGTTGAATCCTGTTGCGATTTTCTGTTCGAGGGTAGGTTTTGGAAGGAGGTCTCCTGCCAACTGCTCAATGGTGAACTGGTCGAACGGCATATTTTTATTAAATGCGTTGATGACCCACTCACGGTACGACCACATTTCGCGGTAGTTATCGAAGTGAATACCGTGTGTGTCGGCGAATCGCGCTGCGTCTAGCCAAGCGCGTCCCCGATGTTCACCCCACTGTGTGGTAGCCATAAGCCTATCCGCATACTTCTCATAAGCGTCGGGCGATTTGTCATTGAGGAATCGCTCTACGTCGGCGGGGGCGGGGGGCAAGCCTGTTAGGTCGAGGCTGAGACGGCGTGCGAGTGTTCGCTTGTCGGCTTCGGGAGCGGGTTGGAGTCCGTTCTGCTCTAGCTTGGCAAGAATAAAGCGGTCTATGGGGTTTCGCACCCACTTTGTGTTCTTTACCGTAGGAAGGGCGGCGCGGACTGGGGAGATATAAGACCAGTGTGTTTCGTACTCCGCGCCCTCCGCTATCCATCGTTTAATCAGAGCTATCTGTTGAGGTGTCAGTTTTTTGCCTGTGGCGGCAGGGGGCATGAGCGAACCTTGCCCAGACATACGCTTCACCATCGTGCTCTCGCTGGGCTTGCCCTTGACGATGGCGGCGTGACCGTTTTTCATCATCGTTGCTTCGGCGAACTTATCGAGGCGCAAATCGGCTTTTCGCGCCGCCGAGTCGGGCCCGTGACACGGGAAGCAGTTCTCCGCGATGATGGGGCGGATGTCGCGGTTATAGCGTAACTTGATGGGGGCGACGCTTTTCGGCGTAGCCGCGAACGACCAGAGCGACGCGCCAAGCATGAGGAGAGTTCCTGCCGCTCCGCCGATTATTGGGGCGGAAAAACTGCTCTTTCTGAGAAGAGTCATAAGTGCTACCTCTATCCTTCACAAAAGTGGGGAGTTTATGTGTTATAGTAGAATACTATACCCTACGGTATCCTTTAGTAAGAAGCAG
>JAPLCR010000603.1 GCA_026392135.1 Armatimonadota bacterium | reverse complement strand
GCGGAAGGCTTGAACAGCCAGATACAACTCATTAAGGCGAACGCCAGAGGCTATAGAAAGTTTGACAATTTCAGGGTCGCTATTCTCTTCTTTCTTGGAAAACTTGACCTATACCCACACGAAAGCCTATAGACCCAAAAGGATAATAGATAATGAAACAGTACAATGAAACAAAAACGACTGCAGAGGCGATGATCGCGCCCGATGGTTCTCTGATTCTTCTTTCGCCTGCTATTCTCCCGTTCAAGCCCGGTCAGTGTGTTCGCTTGCAGATTGTGTCTACTGAAGAGCAACCCGCAGAGACCTTGCATCGACGGAGTGCGCCTGTAATGCGCTATGAGGAGTTGGTAAGCGGGGTGTCTTAGGTTGCTATCGCTCAAGGTTTTTTCTTTGTAAGCAGACTGGAGAATCTCCAGTCTGCTTTTTGCTTTGTGGTTTTCCTTAGTTGATGTTTAGATAGCTATAGTCGTCTATAGCGAATCATTACTGGCATCGCTCTCCGCACCTGAAACGGAGTGCGAAGCCGCGCCTCCTCCCACATCAGGTCTTGTCGGTTCTTGGCAAGCCAGCACATTTTGCCGCACGCAAAGCCCTCGGTTAACCTCATAGAGGCGGCACTACCGTAGCCGCCGTCCGCAAGAAGAAGGGAACCAGAGCCTCATGCTACCTTGTTGCCACTTCGCTTGCGCTCTTATTGCCCTCTATGCGTTGGTTACCCAGCGTGTACGCCCAACTACTAGGTATCTCCGGCAAGAGCCAGAACGCACCTGCTAAAGCGCATCCGTTTCTGCCTGGCTACCCTAACCCAAGCCCGTCGCCAAATTTCCCAAAACCGTTCACTGGCAGCAAAGTTTAAGAGGCAGGCTTTTCAAACTTCCACTTGCTTCAAAATAATTGACATCGCAAGCATTTGAATAGTATACTTATCACATCAAGATAGTCAAATTTATCTTCCCTCGTGTAGACACAGATTGAGCCGTTTACCGTCAACCTTTTGAATACCAGACAGGATCTCTCCATGTCCTTTTTTAACTCTAAACTGCGCTATGCGTTATGCGCTGCCGCCGACCTTGCTACACAGCCCAAGGATATGGCGTGCCAAAGTCGCGAAATTGCGGCGCGGCAGGAGATACCAGGTCCTTACCTCGACCAGATTCTTGCCTCGTTAAAGAGTGCCGGCATTGTACGAAGTGTGCGCGGTGCCGGAGGGGGCTACACGCTCGCACGTCCGGCAGAAAGAATCACAGTAGAGGACATAGCAAGGGCAGTCTTGCGTGAAGACAAACTGGTCACAAGTCATCAGGATTCGGAGCCAATAGACTACGAATCTGCCTCCATGTTGTGGGTAGTTCGTGAATTTGAGGAGAAGGCGGAGGCACTTCTCACATCCCAACTGAACGCTAGTACACTCTCAGACCTTGTTCGGCGTAAACAGAGTATCAACGATTCGCTGAGCTTCATGCCAAGTATCTGATTTTCGGTTGTGTTTGCATCTTAACTATACACTGGAGACATCCTTATGCCCATCTACAACAACGTCATTGAACTTATCGGAAATACACCACTCGTTCGCCTAAATAGAGTAACCGACGGCGCAAAAGCGACCATCGCTGTCAAACTTGAGTACTTCAACCCCCTCTCTAGCGTCAAAGACCGCATCGGGAACGCCATGCTCGAAGCAGGAGAGCAGAGCGGAGCCCTAAAGCCCGGTATGGTGATTATCGAACCCACTAGCGGCAATACTGGGATAGCAATTGCCTTCGCCGCCGCCGTGAAGGGCTACCATTGCCAACTCGTTATGCCTGAAACGATGTCCTCGGAGCGTCGTGCTCTACTACGCGCACTCGGTGCAGAGATCGTGCTGACCCCCGGCTCGGAGGGTATGCCCGGAGCCATTCGACGCGCTGAAGAGATAGCCGCCTCCGACCCTGTAAAATACTTCATGCCCCAACAGTTCAATAATCCAGCAAATCCGGCTATTCATCGCAAAACTACTGCCGAAGAGATTTGGCGTGACACAGATGGCAAAATAGACATCTTTATCGCAGGAGTAGGTACAGGTGGAACGATTACCGGAGTGAGCGAAGTTATCAAAGCGCGCCGCCCTGAATTCAAAGCGATTGCCGTAGAGCCAGCTACCTCTGCCGTCTTGAGCGGAAAACCGCGTGGACCCCACCCCATTCAGGGAATTGGCGCAGGGTTCGTGCCCACTATCCTGAACACAGATATCTATGATGAGGTGCTTACCATAGAGGCTTCTGACGCAATGGATATGGCACGGCGACTTGCAAAAGAGGAGGGTATCTTCGCCGGTATCTCTACAGGCGGCAACGTCTGGGCAGCAATACAGGTCGCAAAGCGTCCTGAAAACGAAGGCAAGCTGATTGTGACAGTTGCCCCTTCTACGGGTGAACGGTATCTCTCCACTCCCACCTACAACATCTACACTGCTGAGGGCTAATGCCCTCTCAAACGTGTGCCTCTTTGAAATCCCCTCTCTCATCATCAGGAAGAGGGGATTTCTATTTTGGGAGGAAGGAAAACCGGAGTGTGCCCACGAACAGACATAGACAGACACATTGGGTTGAAAATGAGTTATAGAAGGACAAGGAAACAGTGACCGAGTTAAGTGCTTTTGTGACCGGGGCAGACCGAGGTTTGGGGATGGGGTTGACGAAGGTTTTACTGGAGCGCGGCTTTCGTGTCTTCGCTGGAGAGTTTGGGCTAGACCCTATGGGACTAAACGAGATTGCTCAAGAGTACGGCTCACGCTTGAGGCGTATTCCGCTCGATGTGAGTAGCGACGTTTCGGTAATGCGCGCCGCAGACAAAGTGCGAGAGGGTTGCACCTCTCTCGACATCCTCATCAATAACGCAGGCATACTTGGCGACTATACCGCCACACTGAGCGACCCCATGGACTTCTCGCAGATGCTACAGGTCTACAATGTCAATGCGGTAGGTCCTCTACGAGTGGCTCAAGCTCTCTTTGGGCATCTCTGCAAAGGAAGCCTCAAGAAACTAATCAATATCTCCTCCGAGGCAGGCAGTATGGAACAGTCTAGGAGAATCGACCGCACAGCGCGTTACGGATACTGTATGTCCAAGTCGGCGCTCAATGTAGAGACCGTTATTCTTGCCAATCATGCGCGTCGGCAAGGCGTTGAAGTCTATCTTATCGACCCCGGCTGGGTGCGAACCTATATGCACGGCGAACTTAATGTGGACGCGGCTCAGGAGCCTTATGACACCGCGCTGGATATTCTCGCTACCGTGTTGGATAGACCAAAACCGGAGTACCTCTACATGACGCACAGGGGCGAGCGGTACGACTGGTAGCGCTTTTTAGAGGTCTAGCGAGCCGTGTACAAGTTCAAGCGACCCTGAGTTTGAAGCCGCAAGCGGTGAGAATAGCGGTGAGCGAATCTAGTTCAGGGTTGCCCTTCTCCGACAGCATACGATAGAGGGCTTCGCGGTTTATACTCGCCGCCTCAGCGCATTTCGTCATCCCCTGATTCGCTTGAACGTATTTACGCAGAGCTATTAAAAACTCCTCCGTGCTTTCGCTTAAAGCGTCTTCAAGGTAGGCGATAGCGAACTCCCTGTCTTGGAGTTCTTTGTAGAGTATTTCGTCAAAACGTTGTAGTTTCATAGTATTTCTTTCTCAATACCTCAATCTATAGCACTTCGATACTCATCCCAGAAGCGTTTCGCCTGCTCGGTTGCTTTCGATTGGCTACTTTTGTCGCTTCCGCCTAGCAAGACAATCTTCTTTAACCCATCAATCGCATAATAGACTCTGTAGCCCGGTCCGAAATCGAGTCGAAGTTCATAAACACCGTCGCCTATACTTTTTCTGTCGCCAAATAGCCCACGTTCAAGTTGGTCAATTCTACGCGAAATACGCGCTTGGGTCGTTTTGTCCTTAATAGTCACAATCCATGCCTTTACCGCCTCTGATAAGTAAACATCGTATTCCATTTGATTTCCTCTTTCCAAACGTCTTTTTTGTTTCGCAGTGCATACTGGTCTATATCTCCCTATATCAAAATTAATGGTTTAATTGTAGCATAAAAGCGACACATTGTCAATCGCCCACCAAATATCTTCCCATTACCACGGGATAGAGAACGTCTTGACATAGGTCATGTAGCGCATAGTCTCAATGACCCCCTCTTTCACGCCGAGTCCGCTATCTTTTACGCCGCCGAAGGGTTGGCTCTCCACGCGATAGGACGGAACATCGTTGATGTTCACCATGCCCACCCGCAGGTTTTTTACGCCCCACACCGCCTTACCAATGTCGCGAGTGACGATAGCCGCCGACAACCCGTAGCCGCTAGAGTTGGAAAACTCCACCGCGTCTTCGAGGTCTCGTACGCCGAGAATAGGCGCGAGGGGTCCGAAAGACTCCTGAACAATCATATCCGCGTCGCGGGGAACGCAGGCTATCACGGTAGGCGCAAGAAGAGCACCGCGCCGCGTTCCCCCTAGAAGAACCTTCGCGCCCTGCGCCGCCGCCTTCTGAACTACCGCCTCAAGGCGGATAGCCGACGCTTCGTCAATCACGGTTCCCACCACTGTCGCGGGGTCTGTAGGGTCGCCGTAAAGGTACGTCTTCGCCCGCTCCACCATGCGCTCTGTGAACTCCTCTCGAACGCTCTCTTGAACCAGTATCCGCTTTATCGCGGTGCAACGTTGACCGGAGTTTCGGAAAGAGCCTTCACAAGCAAGAGTCGCCGCAAGGTCGAGGTCTGCGTCCTCCAGAACGATGAGCGGGTCGTTACCGCCCAGTTCCAGAACCAGTTTTTTGTACCCCGCCGTCTTCGCAATCGTCTTGCCCACGCTCACACTCCCCGTAAACGCCAGTACCTCCACACGCGAGTCTTGAACCAGCGGAGTCGCCACCTCCTCCGTGCGCCCTAGCAGAACGCTGAGGCTCTGCGGAGGCAAACCCGCCTCATAGAACAGTTGCGCGAGTTGCAGGGCGCAGAGGGGGGTCTTTTCGGAGGGCTTGAGGATGAGCGGAGCGCCCGCCGCCACCGCCGGAGCCAGTTTGTGCAGAACCTGATTCATAGGGTGATTAAAGGGGGTTATCGCGACGACGAGCGCGTGAGGTTCACGGGTCGTGACGATTTTGCGCGACTTCCCAATCGGCGAGACATCGCCCGAAAAGGTCTGTCCGTCGTCACGCATCGCCTCATGCGCCGCGAACATTAAAACATCCGCGCACCTCCCCAACTCGTACCGCGCCTCTCGAATGGCGAGTCCCGTCTCCGCCGTTATCAGTTGCGCGAACTCCTCCGCCCTCGCTTGCAGGCTCTGTCGAACGCGCATCAGAATATCGTAACGCTGATAGCGGGTAAGCGTCGAGCGGTAGGAGAGCGCAGATTGAATAGCGGCTTCAACATGGGTTCTATTCGCAATCGTCACAATTCCAACGACTTCCTTGTTGTAGGGGTTGATTACCGAGAGGGTTTCGCTAGAGGAGATAGCCTCCCCCGCCACAAAGCAACTGAGTTCCAGCATTATCGCTCTGCGCCTCCGTTAATCGTAAAGTCAAAAATATCGAAGTTGCGCGGATCGCCGAACGCCTTAGCGCGATAGGTGAAGGAGAGCGGCTCAGAGAGAAGCATTGGAACCATCTCCTCGTAGCGCCCGCCATGAGAGCGCAGTCCGCCCTCTAGGGCGTTCAGGTCGTGATGCGCTTCCGTGCGCCCCAACCTCTGTCACGCCTTCCAGCGAGTCTAGGTACTGGAAGGCAGGCTCGATGAGGTCAGGCGAAGGTAGGTGTACTACGGCGAACGAACCCAACGCCCCATGGTGCACGACGTAAGGGTCGGTTATCGGTAAAATGACCTTGATGCCCCCGCCAAACTGCTCGTTGAGAAGCGTTTCAAGGTAGATAACGTTTGGCGAGCCATCCGGATTCTGTTTCGCGTTCATTCCGTGGTCAGCAGTCGCCCCGACAATCGCCCCTAGCGCCAACATCCGCCCGATTTCGTCGTCTAATGCAGCGTAAAAGTCTACGACCTCCGGCGCGTCATACGCGTACTTGTGCTGCATATAGTCGGTTAACGAGAGATAGAGCAGGTCAGCCAATCCCTGTTCAATGAGCGCAACTCCCGATTGCAGAACAAACAGGCTCGCTTCGGGACTGTAGATAGGGGGCTTGGGTCTTCCTACCAACTCCAACACGTTTTCGATTCCGTGTATCTCTTGCGTCGTAGCGTCGGCATTTTCAGCGGAGAAGGCTATACCGCTCATGCCATGCGAGAGGATTTCACGAAGCTTGTCTTTCGCCGTCACCATCGCGACACGCCTACCCGCATGGGAGGCTTTCCCAAGTATCGTCTCCGTTCGCAAAAAACGCGAAGAGTTCATCATCACCTCTTCCCCAGTCTCTGGGTCGAGGAAGTAGTTTCCGCTTACACCATGAACGACGGGCGGAACGCCTGTAACAATAGAGGCGTTGTTGACATTGGTAAAGGATGGCAACGCGCCCCGCACCATGCCCCGATAGCCTCGATTCGTCATAGCCTGAATGTGCGGTAGCCTACCCTGTGCCATAGCGCAGTCAATATATTCGTCCGCAGAGCCGTCCAAGCATATCACGACGATAGGGCGGGTAGGAGGTAGGTAAGGGCGGTTGTTGGCGATAAAGGGTTCGGTGGAAATGGAATGCATTCGGTTAGTTCTCTCCCAGGTGTTCAATGACTGTTTTCATGGCGACTCCAAACGAGAGGGTCATACCGGAGCCTCCCACGCCTGTGACTGCTGTCACGTTTTCAGCGGGGCATAGAATACGGTAGGTGTGCGTGGGGTGCTTGGCGTAGATACCGTGCCAGCGTTGCCCGATTCGCAAGTCGGGCGTGTTCAGGAAGGTTTTCAGGTAGCTTAGAATAATATCATCTATCTCCGGCTTATCGAAAGGCGTGATGTCCGCGCCATACTCATGCGAATCTCCAATAACCACTTCACCCCCGCCATTCTGAGAGGTCATAACGTGGATTCCATATCTGTCGTATTCCGGATTCTCGCGGGCTATACGCGCCTTTAGTGCAGGAAGTGTGGGACACCCTTCAAAACTGCGGTAGTGTCTCAAGGTCAATCCCGCCGCCAGCATGGGTCCCACCCGCCAGCCGTTCTCGAAGGGCTGTGAGCGCATCATCTGAAGTTTACAGGGGTACATCTTTTCGGCTTGCAAGGCTTCCGGATAGAGAGTGCGAACATCGTCGCCCGCGCACAAAATAAGATGTTCCGCCTGAAACGTCTCGCCGCCCGCGTAGACGTTCGGTTTATCGTAACCTGTGACGGGGTAGCCGTAGCGAAACGTAACGCCGTAGCGCGTTTCAAGGTAGGCGGGAAGCTCCGCTATCACCTTGCGAGGGTCTACGCATATCTCCGTCGGGCTCCACATTCCACCCTGTAGACCGCTCTGCACAATAGCACCGCTTCGCTTCGCAATCTCGGCGGGTGTTTCCAGAGAGCAAGTGTATCCTCTCTCGTGTGAGGTTGCGACAAACTCTTGCAGAACTTGCCACTCGTCAGCGTGATATGCAAGGTGCAGAGAGCCGCACTTATCGTGCCATATCCCGCTCTCCTCCAACACCTCCCGCCAGATGTTTCGACTACGGAGTGCTATCTGCACAGTCTCCCCCGCAGGTTGCCCGATGGGCCATATCATACCGAAATTACGAATAGAGGCTCCCTGCGCTTGCGGGGTTCGCTCGAACACAACGACCTTGCGCCCGCGCTTGCTGAGATGGTAAGCGTGCGCCAATCCGATAATTCCTGCGCCGACAATCGCATAATCGTAGTGGGTAGACATAAGATAGGAGTACTTTCCGAAATGTTTGTTAAGAGATGAGGGCTGTAACCCCAAAGAGTTACAGCCCTCAAAATGGCTAATCGCTACAGGCTCCAGCCCTCCCGATACTCACGGCGAACGAGTGCGGTGGCTTCGGGGTCTTTCTTGAACTCTAGCCTACGCGAATCCCACACAAGTTTGCGCCCCGTGCGAAGCGCGATATTCCCTAGCAGAACCGACTCGGTCATGTTACCCGCATACTTGAAGTTGCTGCCGGTCGGCGTGTGATTTTTACAGGCTTCAATCCACTGTAGGTAGTGACCAGGCGAACGCTTGATGGTGGGCGACGGAAGCTTCGCGCCCTCAAACTGCGCTTTGGGAAGCAGTATCGGCATCCCGTTGTGGTCAATCAAAAGCTTTCCTTTTGTCCCAATATACAGCGACCCATTGTCAATTTTGGGTACGGTTTCGCCTTCGGTAAGAGCGGCAGGCGGACGATTTTTGCCGTCATACCACGTCATAGTTATGCCCGAATGCGCTTTCGTCTTGGGGAACTCGTACTTGATGATAGAAGAGGTGGGAGGACTGTCCGGCGTTGCGCCCTCGCTAGTCGCTGAAACCGTGGCAGGTGCCCCTAAGCCAAGTGCCCAGAAGACTGGATCCATCAGGTGACACGCCATATCTCCTAACGCCCCCGTGCCGAAGTCCCACCAGCCGCGCCACACGAACGGAAGATAGTCGGGGCTATACATTCGCATTGCGGCGGGACCAATCCAAGACTCCCAGTTCAGGGTGGTAGGCGGAAGCATGATTTTGGTAGGGCGGCTCAAGCCTTGGGGCCAGATAGGGCGGTCTGTCCAAACATGAACGTCGCGTACCTCTCCAATCACGCCCCCTTGAATAATCTCCACAAGGCGGTGATAGCCCTCGAAAGCGTGCCCTTGCGTTCCCATTTGAGTTGCAAGGCGGGGCTTGCTCTGCGCTAAATTGGCGATTTCACGCGCCTCCCAAACCGAGTGCGTCAACGGCTTCTGGCAGTAGACGTGCTTATCGTTGTGAAGCGCGAGAGCCGTCGCTACCGCGTGATTATGGTCGGGGATCGTGACCGTTACCGCGTCGAACTCCTTGTGGAATTTATCGAACATTTCGCGAAAATCTTGGAATCTTTTTGCGTTAGGATACCGCTCAAAGGTACTCGCCGCTCGCCGCTGATCCACATCGCACAGCGCGACGATGTTCTCGCCGCTCACGCCGTTTACGTCCGTCGCGCCCTGCCCCCCAGCACCGATACAGGCGATATTTAGTTTTTCGTTGGGCGATTTCCGCTTTTTGCGTTGTGCCGTCGCCGGCTCTGCCCAAACGCCCCCCAGTACTCCCAACCCTGTTGCTAACGTCGCCTTTTGAATGACTTCACGACGTGAAAGAGAATTTGCCATCTGTTCACACTCCTTGCCCCCCATAATGGGATAGATATTAGGAGTACAGTACGCCATATACAGGCGTAGTTCCTTCCAAAATTATGCTTTTGTAAACGATAGACGCTCACAACCAGTCTCAATTTTCAGAGAAGAACTCATAAATAACGTGAATTGGTGTTAGGCGAGGAGCAGATTTTACCGTGATGCGCTCTAGCTATTGACAAGCAGAAAGTGCCGCCTCATAATACAGGTACCGGCAGTATTTTTCGCCCGTTTGAAGAAAGGGTATGTCTCCTTGTACGTAAAAAAGTTGGTCATCCAAAATTTTCGTTGTTTCAGCAAAACCGAAATTGAGTTGAACTATCCTAAGCGCCCTGCCACACGAAGCCACCCTGTTCCGAGTAGATTAGAAAATGTCAACCTTTTTTTGGGCGGAAACGGGGCAGGGAAGTCTTCAGTATTGAAGGCTCTTGTGTTGGGCGTACTCTCCCCAGTTATCAACTCTAGTGGCTTCAAAGCCGACTATATTGTACGGCGCAAACCGAACGAACAGCCTCAAATCGCTCTAAAAGGAGCCTCTCTTCTTTCGGAGCAAGCCGAAGTTTGCGCTTATTTGAAGTTAGGCAAACTGGATGTAGACGCAGGTGCAAAAGGTTCTACCCTCATGGGCAAAACGATTATCCAAAGAATAGGTGACTTTGAAGATATTATTAGCCCCGCATTGGAGAATCCTGACTCATGGAAACATATTTATATAAACAGGTCTCCCTCGTTTTTTCTTGTGGCATTCGGGGCAAACCGCCGCACTGAGCGTCCAGAGGGGTACAGTCAGCAGAGCCGTAGCTCTCGGTATCAGCGCGTAGCAGGACTTTTTGAAGAACACATAGGGTTAGTTCCGTTTAATTTTGCGTATCTACAGCTCAAAGATAGGGATTATCTCGTGCAAGCCTGTGACATACTTAATTCGCTTCTGCCACCCTCTATGCAACTAAGCCAAAATTCAGACGCACAGCAGTCGCCGCGTTTCAATCGAGAGGGGGTATTGCTACCCTATAGTGCCCTTTCAGACGGTTATCGTGCCTTCGTTGGGTGGGTTTGGGATTTACTTTATCAGATGGTATCATTACAACAACCCAGTACCCCCCTCTGTGACTTAACTCAGGTTGAAGGCGTAGTCATTGTAGACGAGATAGACCTCTTCCTTCATCCGCAGTGGCAGCGCACCGTGATTGAGCAGGTTGCACTCAAGTTCCCACGCATTCAGTTTCTTTTTTCTTCGCATAGCCCTCTGGTAGCGGGAGGGCTTGAGCCGTCGAATATCTTTGTATTGGCAGATGATAAGGTAACGCAGTACAGCGAAGACATATATGGTCTGACCCCGAATCAGGTTCTAACGAGCTCCTACTTCGGGCTCCATTCGCTACGGGCACCAAATACGGGAACGCTCGGCGACTTAGCGCGAAAAACGCTTCAACATCTTATGGAGGAGGAGTGATACGCTATCCTAATGCGCTTGATGAGATAGAGACCGCCGTTAGTGCGGAGGCGAAAGGGTGGCTGAAAAAAGCGCAAACCCGGACGAGCCTTTTCGCCAAACTTGGCAGGTATACCAACGAAATTGAAGCGACGACAGGCAAAAAGAAGAAGCTTTCCGATTTTTGGGGCGATGTGAAGCCTCTCTATATGCGTCGCCAGTATAACAAGTGTGTTTACTGCGAAACAAGGCTAGAGGGCGGGGCGGCAGGTAATATACAGTGGGACTTGGAACACTTTCGTCCCAAAAGCGCAGTAAGCAGGTGGCCCTCCGCCAAATCCACTCTCCTCTATGATTTCGATATGGGAGACTCCGCTACTGTGGGCTACTACCTACTCGCTTACCATCTGCACAACTACGCCGCCGCCTGCAAAACGTGCAATTCGCCCTACAAGAGCGACCATTTTCCGATTGGGGGGGAGCGTATTTTCGGTTTGGCACATCCTGACGACTATGTGGGCGAGAGGGCACTCCTTGTCTATCCGCTAGGTAACGGGGATGACGACCCAGAAGACCTGATAACTTTTACAGGAGAGAGAGCGGAACCCAAGTACACGAAAGAGCAAGACCTTCACAAGTGGCGGCGGGGACGTGTGATGATTGATTTCTTTGACTTGAATCGAGACGGGTTGCAAGCCCAACGTGCTGCATGGCTTCTCGCTGTTTGGTCGAACAGGCTCTTAGCGGACAAAGGAGAGCCTTTTGCACTGAAGAGTCTGGAGCGACTGCGCTCTCCACGCATTCCGTACTCTAACTGTACAAAGTGCTTTCTTGATATGTGTAGCGCAAATCGCCCCGATGCTGAAAAGCTGATTCCTATTTTGGAAGAGATAGTGCGGATATCGGAAGATGGATAAGCCCCCGCAAAAATGAAGGGAGAACCACGTACATGAACAGACGGTCTTGGGATGTGATCACTTTTGGTGAAACGATGTGGCGATTAAGCCCGCCCGGCTTTGGACGACTGGAAGAGGCAGTTTCACTAGATGTTCGGATGGGAGGCTCAGAGTCGAATACGGCAATTGCGCTGGCTCGACTGGGATTGCGTACCTCATGGTGGAGCAAACTGCCTGACAACCCGCTGGGGCATCGTATTGAGAATGAAGTGCGGCGTTGGGGAGTAGATACCTCCGCTGTAAACTGGGACAAGAAGTCTTCCGCACGGGCAGGGCTGTACTTTATCGACTTTGGAACCTCTCCGCGTGCTACGAACGTCCACTACGATAGGGCGAACTCCTCTGCTTGCACCATACGCCCTGACCATGTTTCGGTAGACCACATCGAGAACTCGCGGCTTCTGCACCTAACAGGAATCACGACAGCGTTGAGCGATAGTTGTGCAGAGGCGGTCTCTTTTGCGGTAGGTTTTGCTAAAGATGCGGGCAAGTTGGTCTCCTTTGACGTAAACTATCGCGCTAAACTGTGGTCTCCTGATGCGGCGAAGGTTACGTTATCGAGGATACTCCCCAAAGTAGATCTGCTCTTTTGTCCTGAATCGGATGCAAAAACGGTGTTTGGAATAGAGGGTAGCGCGGAGTCGGTCGCGCGTCAACTCAAAGAGCGTTTCGGGGTTCCATCGGTAGTTGTAACCTGTTCGGAGGGTGGAGCACGCGCTATAGATGACAACGGGGCATATTCAGTCTCCGCTTACCCGTTGGGGCAGATAGTGGATAGGATAGGGGCAGGCGATGCTTTCTCTGCGGGGACGTTATTTGGTTATCTTTCGGGTGATTTGCCAAAGGGAATGGAGTACGGCACTGCGATGGCAGCACTGAAGCACACTATCCCAGGCGACATTCTAATAGCTACTCGCGCTGAAATTGAGGCTGTAGTTGCAGGAGCAAAGGGCGGGGTGTCACGTTAAGCTCCGCCCTCCTCCTAATTCTAGGCAGAGGTGGCTCCAGTTTGGCTCTGTTAGGCGTTCACAATACCTTAGGTTTCGCTTAGGGAATCGCGTCAGAATAAGTGTTCCATTTGAACACCAGAAGCCCTCACCCCCGTCCCCTCTCCCAATTC
>JAPLCR010000350.1:1356-7423 GCA_026392135.1 Armatimonadota bacterium | reverse complement strand
CCGACGCCTTCTGTAGAATACGCTCTTACATCTCAACCCTACGCAAGCAGGGACAATCGGTATTGACTGCACTACAACTTCTACTCAAAGGGAAACCTCGTTTCCCAGCGAGATAGCCTGAGTAGTTACTTGTCGGGTTAGTCTGCACCTAGCCTACCTCATGAGGTAGGTCATCACGTTGCCCCCATTCATTCCACGAGCCGTCGTAGTTGGAGAGGTCAGAGTAGCCCAGCATGGAGAGTGCGAACAGTACGGAGGTCGCCGCTACGCCTCCATTGCAGTAGGCTACGACTCTCTCTTCTCTACCAACGCCCTCCCTTTCTACAATCTCCGCAATGGCTTCGGCGAAGCGAAAGGTGTTTTCTGGTGTAAAGAGGGCTTCGCGGGGGAGGTGCTTCGCGCCGGGTATATGCCCTCCGTACTTACCGCGTCGTATTTCTCCCGTGTACTGCCCTTCGTCTCGTGCATCTATTAGGCGGATGCGAGGACTGCCAAGGTTTTCCACTATCTCCTCTGCTGTTGTGTGCCACGCTTTCTGTAGATTCGGCGTGAACGTAGCGAAGGGGAGAGCGGGAACCTCTGCCATCGTTGCACGCCCCTCCTTCAACCATTTCGCCCACCCCCCATTTAGTATGCGGACGTTACTGTTACCAAGATATTTCATCACCCACCAGAGGCGCGTCGCCAGTTGGGAGGCGGGGTGCGCGTCATACGCCACGATAAGGGTGTCGTTATCAATTCCGTTCTTGGCAAATAGTTGGGCTAACTTTTCCACTCCCGCTATCTGGGCAGGAACGGGGTCGTTTTCATCTACAATATCGCTCGTCCAGTCAAAATAGACGGCTCCCGGAATATGCGATTCAAGATACTCTGCTCTCGCACCCAGATAGTCGGCGGTCTGATAGCCGTTTGGCTCTGTGTGTGTTTTGACATAGCCGCGCATATCTACCACGCGCAGATGCGGGCTACCCGCCGCAATCTGCGCGGCAAGCCACTCTGTTTCAACAAGGTGTTGGGAACGTAGTTCCTGCAAGTTTGACATCTCTCTCTCCTTACCTTTTCAAAAGGCGGCGGTAGACCTGTGCGTTCTTCTCTGCAATGATGGGTAGAGCGAATTCGCTCAGGGCACGTTGTCGGCTCGCCTCTCCATATTTCTGTCGTAGGGCAGGGTTGTCGGCAATCTCGATAATTGCCTTCTGTAGAGCGTCCACCGAACGGGGCGGTATCAGTATTCCATTCTCACCCGTCCGAACAACCTCTTTACATCCCGGGGTATCTGTAGTGATGAGAGGAAGCCCCAGTGAAGCCGACTCTAGCAGAACACGCGGAATTCCCTCTCGATAGTAGGTAGGTAGAACCCCAATATGCGAAATACTAAGAAGCGCAGCGACATCCTTACGAGAGCCTAGCCACGTAATGGCTTGTTTCATGCGCTCCACCTCTGTTTCGTTCAGCCTGTCGGCAACTTCGGTATCCAAGCCTCCCACAAGTACAAAACGGACTTTCGGGTAAGTCTTCTTCATACGCTCTGCGGCTTCTACATACTCCATTACGCCTTTTGCGCGAAAAACGCGTGTTATCATCGTGATGACTATCTCATCAGTCTGGATCCC
Source organism: Armatimonadota bacterium (assembly GCA_026392135.1). GTDB lineage: Bacteria > Armatimonadota > Chthonomonadetes > Chthonomonadales > Chthonomonadaceae > CAIJLM01. The sequence continues at coordinate 5,810 of JAPLCR010000350.1, read as the reverse complement.
TATCTCTTTACGCAGATTCGCCTGCTCTTCCGGAGCGAATTTGTCTGTGGAGAACCGCTCCGTCTGCACACCAGACCCCGGAATCACGGAAGCCGTAGCCGATGATACGACTCCCATCCGTATAAAAGCGTCCATGTCATCATGGTTGTAGAAGATGGTGGCGTGCGAGACGCGGCAGGCGCGTTTTTGGAGGGGGGTGTAGAGCGTGCGGATGATTCGAGTTTTCAGGTCGGTATCCGTGAAGAGTGCCCCAAGCCCTGTTATCGTCCCCATAACCGCTGGAATACCGACGGAAGCCGCCGCAAGCCGTCCCCAAACGCACGGCTTTGTGTCGAAGGTATGCACGAGATCAGGGCGGACTCTCGCGAAGAGTTCTTCGAGGTTTTTGCGTGTTTTGAAGTCGCTTAATGGAGTAGCAGTGCGCTCCATCCCGTAGGCATAGTATGGGAAGCCCGCCTTCTCGAACTTAGGGGCGATTTCGGTAGACGAACCCGCCGCCTCCATCGCAAATTCGCTGGAGAGCAGTTTCATCAGTTCAATACGGGCATCCACATCGGGCCCCGCGACTATCAACACTCTCGGCTTATCCGCCATAACTCTACTTCTTATCTCCTTTTTCCATTTTCGCCCGCCATCTCTGCGTACAGACTCTCATACCGCTTTACAATCATTTCGAGGTCGTAGTTTTCGAGGATACGTGCGCGGGCTGCTTGCCCTTGTGCTATTCGCGCCATCTCTCCCATCTCTACGAACTGAGACCACGCTTGCGCCATCGCAGTAGGGTCGGAGGGTGGAACCACGATACCCGTATTGCCCACAACGATAGCGGTATCCCCGACGTTTGTCACCGCACAGGGAACGCCGCACGCCATCGCCTCGCCCACCACATTGGGAAAACCTTCGCTCACGGAGGTAAGTGCGAATAGGTCTAGCCCCGCCGAAATGCGCGGCACATCGCTTCTCTCACCCAATAGGTGAATGTTTGCGCCCGCGCCGCCCTCTTTCAAAACCGCTTGCAACTCCTCGTTCTGCGCGTCGTTACCGGGTCCTACTAGAACGTAGTGTGCATCGGGATGTTTCTGCGAAAAAATATGCGCGGCGCGAACGAAGGAGGGCTGATCTTTCATTACATGATACCGTCCCACATTGCCAACAAGGAACGTGTCGTCGGGAACACCTAACTCTGCACGTAGCCAACCTCGCGCCGATTCATCAGGGGCGTACTGCCCGATGTCAAATCCGTTGGGGAGCATTCGCCACTCTTTTGGGCGGTAGCCTATCTCTGAGTACGCCTCTATTCCCATCTGCGAGTTTGCGACAATGAGGCGCGGCAAGCGAGAGAGGCGGGCGCACAACGCCTCCGCCGTCGCCGTGAGGCGCGAGTACTGCCCTTTTTTCTTTAGCACGTCTTCCTGCCAATAAACCTATCAAATCGGCGGTTTTGCTCCAAGTTTGCAGGACGGCAGGGCGTTCACGGCGTAGCAGATTTACGAGGGTGAAGAAGGCTTTTGCGGAAGGTTTGCCCTGTGCCATACCCAGCGACAAGACAGGTATTCCCGCCTCCTCTATCATCTTACGAACGGGTCCCTCCTCCATAAAAGCGATGACCACACTCTCAAATTGCGTTCTGTCCATACGCGAAACGACCTTGTAGAGCATCATCTCCGCCCCGCCCATCGTTAGACCGTCGATTAGGTGTACCACTTTGATAGGGGGCATTAGCGTTTGCCTCGAACAATACGTTTGATTTGTGGGAGTACAAACAAGCGCCATCGAACTCTCTGCGTGTTTATCGCATCAGCAATACTGAACGCCCGAGCCGGATAGTCACGCGCTACCTCGTCAACAGAGGTCATGCGGTCACGGTAGGCTTCTATGAACTGCGTGAACCGCTTCAAGTCCTTCTCTTGCCAGTCGTTATGGTGGTAACATACCGTCCATACTCCCGATTTGCGCTCGTAGAAAGCACCCCACATCTGTTGAGGGATCCAGTAGGTTGTGTCGAGAGAGCCGTGCGGGAGTACACCAAGTCCGTCACTTACGATATTAACTCCCACATTACGGAGAGCGGTAAGCGTGTTTTCGTCGAAGGAGTGGGAGGGCGCGACCCAGACGTTGGTACGTACGCCGTTCTGACGAAAAATTTCAACTCCTTTTCGGAGGTTCTCCTCTTGAACGGCGAGGGGAAGCCCTGCAAACTCGCTTTTATTGGAGATTTTCATTAAGCCGGAGAGCTTGTTTTGATAGATGTGCTGATAACCGTGCAGGGCGATAGCCCAGCCCTCCTCCTGCCAACCGCGAACGCGCTCCCAAAAATCGGAGACGGGCGCACCTACGTCTAGCAAGGGGTCTTTGTTCTCTGGAACGACGGCAAGAATGGGCTTGACTCCATTCTCCCTCAACACTGTTTCTATTTCCCCCCACATATCCCAGTTCATAGCGGGGCATATATCGTCAAAGCGAACCAAATACCTTGCGGCGCGAGACATAAAAATCACTCCTGAATAGTTTACCACACGGTGATATGGGGTAGGCGATTGCGCCTACCCCATATCACACTATACCTCACAATACGAATCCTACAGCGTCCACCCTTTGCGGTATTCGCGCTCAAGGTAGGGACTATCTTCGGCGAGGTTCGTGATTTTGCCCGAATCGCCGTCATAGCGAATCACTTTTCCTTGCCCTGTTTTCAGTGCGACCACGCCAAGCAACATCGTCTCCACAAGGGGCCCTGCATACTCGAAGGGGCAGGTGGCATTCGCCTTACCTTTGATAGCGTTCGCCCAGTTGATACGGTGCAGAGAGCCGCCCTGTGCTTTGCTATCTACAGCGGGGCGCGGGTGGGTCTTAGGCACTTTATCTCCCTCTTCACGTAGCGCGAGCGGAAATAGGACGGGGTTCGCGCCGTAGGTTCCGTGCATCAACACTCCCTTTTCGCCCACAATCAGAACGCCGCCGCCTCTATCGAGGGGAACCGTTTCGGGAAGTGCCTCTGGACGTGGCGGCATCAGCCCGCCATCGAGCCACGTCATCTTGACAGGGGGCTGATTTCCACGTGCGGGGAAGTGATAGACGCACTGCATCGCCATAGGATAGCTGGCAGGATTACCGCTTGCATCTAGCCCGAACGGGGTGGAGGTTGCTTCGATAGAGGTCGGGTGCTTTAGCCCAAGTGCCCAGTAGGGGTGGTCTATCAGGTGCGCTCCCATATCACCCAGTGCCCCTGTACCCCACTCTACCCAACCGCGCCAGTTGAAGGGGTGATAGATAGGGTGATAGGGTACTTCCGCGCCGGGCCCCAAAAACAGATCCCAGTTCAATTTAGGGGGGACGGGATAGTTTCCATCCATTGCCTCGCCAAAGGTACCGTTGAGTTTGCGTGAGGTCCACTCATTTCCGAAGTTGAATCCGGGACGCTTGGGGTCGGGCGGGGGAGTCTTGCCGGGACGAGGAACTCCTTGGGGCCATATCGGACGATTCGTCCAGACGAACACCTCATGCACGGGACCCAGAATACCGGACTGTACCAGTTCATTGATACGCGCCGCACCGTCGCTAGAGTGCCCCTGATTCCCCATCTGAGTCACCAGTTTCGTGCGTTGAGCCGTCTCGCGTAGTACGCGGGCTTCATGCACCGACCACGCCATCGGCTTCTCTACGTAGACGTGCTTTCCTGCCTCCATCGCCGCCTTTGCGATAATGGCGTGCGTGTGGTCGGGGGTTGCAACGAGTACGCCGTCAATGTCTTTCGAGGTTTCAAGCATCTTGCGGAAGTCGGCATATCGCCTCGCCTTGCCGTAAGCCTCTTGCACTTTTGAGCCACCAGGGTTGGGCTTTCCGTTGAAGCCTGTTCCAAGTCGTGCAAGCCGTGAGTCCACATACCCGAAGTCAACATCTACGGTCGCGACAAGGTTGTGCCCGCCTATAATAAGCTCAGTGGCATCTGCCATTCCCTGCCCACCGCAACCTACTAGAGCGAAGTTGACGGTCTCGCTTGGCGGCTGATAGCCTGCTCCGCCTAGTACACGGCGTGGAATGATGGTTGCACCTAGTGCCGCCCCTGTTGTACCCGCGACAAATTCGCGTCGGGACATTCCGTTTTTAGACATTCTACTTACCCTCCTTAGGGTACGACAGTAGTGAGTGCAGAGGCTAATTCTTCGTTGGGAAGAGGGTAGCGGGGTCTAAGAAGAAGCCCGCCCGCCCTAGCCAAATACGGTTGATGTAGTCTATATGCTTTATTGGAGCAGGAGGTGCAATCGAGTCGAAGTGGAGCGGATCTATCTTACGCACATCCTCTAGTGCCTTTGAGGCACGCGTTCCGTCGCCTTTCGCTTCATAGTAGATAGCTACCGTCATTAATAGGTCTGGGCTAGTCACCCCCGTCGTCAGAAGGCTTTTGAGCAGGACTTCTGCATCTCCAACCTTCCTTTGGTACAGGTAGATGAGTG
>JAPLCR010000350.1:0-1289 GCA_026392135.1 Armatimonadota bacterium | reverse complement strand
TGTTTGGCATGGATGTTTTTGGGGTCGTTTTTCAGAACGAGGTCGGTGATGTTGAGTGCCATCTCTAGGCGGTCAGTGCGTTTTGAGACGAGTACTCTGCTTGCAAAATTTAGGTAGGGACCCCAGTGGAAGCTGTTTAGCGAGAGGGCTTGTGCTATCTCCTGCTCTGCAATTCGGAGGTCAGTTGCGGCGATAGCGAGGGCGTAGTGGGCTTCTACTGACTTGGGCGCGAGGCTTACGGCATCCTGTGCGAAGGCTAGTGCTTCCCGTTTTTTGCCGAGGGCAGAGTTTGCAAACGAAGCGAGTGCCAGCGCGGGAGGATACTGGTCGGTTAGGTCTTTGCCTAGCGCTACAATGGCTTCTTCGTATTTACGTGTACTTATGAGGAGGAAGGCGTAAACCGCCCTTAGAGGCGCATCGTCTTTTTTAGCACGTAGGCGCGGTCGTAAGAGGCGTAGAGCGCGGTCGCTGTCTCCACTGGTAACCAAGCCCAGAGCTAAGCGTGTGAGAGCCGCATTTGACGACGACTCCATCTCCCCCATCTTCATATACTCTTTTGTCGCCTCTTCGTAGCGTCCTGCACTGAAATAAGCATCTCCAATGGCGAGGTTGTCTGAACCCGCTTTTTGAACAATCTCTTGCACGTTCTTGTCGTTTATTTTGTGGCGGAGTTCATCTACGGCAGAGATGTCGTTGAAGAGGTTGGAGGCGTTTTCAGGAAGCAGTGCACGTTGAGTACGGTAGTTTGCCATTTCGCGCATGGCAGGGAAGCTGGTCTCCAAATTCGGAATTTTTTCTAGTGCGGCAACTGCTCGAATCCAGTCTTTTTTAGTGGCATGGATGGAGCCAAGAGTGCGTGCCGCCTCAAGATTACCAGGCTCTCCTTTGAGGGCACGTCGGCAGAACTTGATTGCGGTGTCTAGATCCTTCTCTTGCAGAGCTGCTTTCGCTTTCTCTAATACATCGGCAATACCGCCGCCTATACCGTTGTCAATGGAGAGCTTTACATTGCTGCGTTTGCTGACGTTGTTCGAGTCGTAGGCAGTGACGGAGAGGGTATGCGAGCCTTCAGGGTCTTTAATGGTGTCCCATGTGTATTCGTAAGGAACACTGGTGTCGGTATAGCGCAGTTCGTCGTCTACGCGAAACTCTACTTTGTCTATGCCTTCATTGCTGATGATTTTGGCGAGTATGATAGTGACATCATTGACCTTATCACCGTCGCTCTTCTCCAATACTATCTGGATAGCGGCATTTGCTTGCCCTGCCATAAAAAGAAAACACACAAC
>JAPLCR010000065.1:3168-9942 GCA_026392135.1 Armatimonadota bacterium | reverse complement strand
AGGACTATAAAATCCACCTGTTCTACGTCATGTTTCCGATACTCATCAAACACTCTGTTTTTAACGAAGCCGCCGACGTAGATGTTTCCCTGTCCATCGGTTTTGACAACACTGGATCGACTATCAATGTCCCCTGTTTCATTAACAAACCTAGCAATCCAGAGCGGTCTTCTCTCCTCTGTGACAGGGGCTGGGACTGGTATCAGAGATTCTGGCAGCTTTGTTTTTGGAGGGCTAGGACGGTCTTCCCTCCTTTTTGCTATTTGACCAACAGGTTGGACTTCGACTTTGCTGTCATCACTGCGTTTAGGTGTTGAGCCGTTGTGAGGTTCTATTTTCTTAGGGGGCGGCGGCTGTGTTGCACTCAGGGAAGGTTGTGCAGTAAACAGTGCGTTAGCGACCTGTTTGTCAGGAGGGGTAGATTTCGGATCGGGGTGTTTTGGCGCACTCGTTTTGTTCCAAAACAGGAACAGCACGAAGGGAAGGAGTAGGAAAGCCCACTCCTTTCGCCATTTTGTGGAAGGAGCGGAGAGCGTTGGAGTACGCGGTATCGGCTTACTTTCGGGAGTAGAGGGTTCCGAGGAGAGGGGAGGCTTTGAAGTGGGAGCCACTAGCCGCGCTTGTTGTAGTAGGCTCTCAATATACGCATCCGTCGCAATACGAGGAGTGCCCATCCCATCCGCTTCAAGGCACTTCCACAACTTCTCAACCTGCCGCTGTACGAGCTTCGTATGTCCCCTCGCCGCGTAGACACGCATGAGAGTACAGTGTACCTCCTCATGGCATGGATTACTTGCGAGAATCTGATTCGCAAGCGTAACTGTCTCATCCGTCCGCTCTAGAACTTCTAGAATACGAAGGTATTCAAGGCAGGCGTAGTCGTAGTCCGAGGTTAGGCGTGTCTGCTCCGCCACTATCCACTCGTCATAGTAGCCCGGCATGAATACACCCTTAACCAACGCCAGTGCTGAAGCGAAGAGGGCGGCTCTCTCTTCAATCGAAGTGGTGTGCGTGGTCTGCGCGATAATCCCCTCAAACTCTGTAACATCGGTAGAGAGGGCTAAGGGGTTCAATCGCACGCCGTTACGTGTCGTAATTAGCAGGCTACCTTTTTCTATAGGAGCCGGCTCGATATGTTTTCGTAAATCATGCAGTGCCTGCCGTAGGCTCTGCCGCGCCGATTCGGGAGTGCCCTCCCAGAGCAGTTCGCATAGTAGTTCACGGCTAGTCTCATGGTCGGAGTGTAGTGCCAGATACGCTAGCAGGCGTGCTGTCACGCCACTCATTACCTCATTTTCAACCGCGTCCTTGACGGTAAAGCGTAACTCCCCAAAAAGCTCAATTCGTAGTTTAGCCGTTGTTGCCATGTCACTTATGCCCCTCCCAGAGCCGTATTCACTACTATTATAGTCATGGTGCGTCAATCTACATGAAAAGCGGTTTTTTGTAAAATTAATGACGCAGGCGTGTATGTAATACAAGAAACGGGCTATGTCCCCAAAAGCTTCGACGCAATGTTCGAGTGGATAGCCCAACCCAATAGACCTGCAAACCCGTACAACACCCCAAAGAACGTGGGCACGAGTGCCAAACCAAACAACCACCGTTTCTGGGTCAGAGAGGTCACTGCGAAGAGGGAGATAGCTATGGCTAATAGTGCATCAGAGAAGTCGAACTGGTCGTCATGAACGTTCCACTTATCATAGTCTTCATCGTACCCCTTCGCCTTCGTCTGTATCTCCTCTGTCTCCCTCTTCTGCTTTTCTGCCTGCTCCTTATACTTCTTGATTTTCTTCTCAATAGTAGGGCGCACGTTTGCTGGCGCATTCACAAGCTGAATCTCAAATGCATCTGCCGTCGCCTCTGCAAACTGTAGCCGTGTCTTCTTTGCCTGATACCATGCCCAAGAGTCTATCGATTTTGCCTGATCTTGCTGCATCTGTTGAATAATATTGTCGCTCTTCACTTTGCAGATACCCATAAATGTTGCCAGGATTGCAACCATAATTGCCACCCAACTGTTCAGCCGATGCCTCCGCCCATCGCTCTCTGTTTCTACCATCTCCATCGGGTCTATCGCCATGTGATTATGCCTCCTAAAACAACTTGTACACTAGCCTATTTTACCCTAATTCCCTACTCTCTCTTCACTTTAAAAAGAGGGTAAAATGAACCATATATTACAGAAGGAGTGTCGCACACCAAGCCCTGCCATGAGAACAGCTACCAACTTACCCGAATTTGTTATACGCACCACCACTATTGAGGATGTTCCTCTCATCCTCAACTTCATTCGCGGTATCGCCGACTACGAGCGACTGCTACATGAGGTCGTTGCTACCGAGGAGATACTTATCGGATCGCTCTTTGGCGAAAAGCCAAGTGCTGAAGTTCTGATAGGTGAATGGGAAGGCGAACCCGTTGCGTTCGTTGTCTTCTTTCATAATTTCTCCACCTTTATGGGGAGACACGGGATCTATCTCGAAGACCTCTTCGTCAAGCCCGAATGGAGAGGGAAGGGGATAGGCAAAATACTTCTCTTTTACCTTGCACACGTTGCCAAGCAACGCAACTGCACTCGCTTCGAGTGGAATGTCCTTGACTGGAACGAGCCTGCGCTCAAATTTTATCATAGCCTCGGCGCGGTTCCAATGGACGAGTGGACTATCCATCGCGTTTCTGGCGAAGCACTGGATGCGCTCGCGCTGTCCGGTACTTGGACTGCCCTTGATGAGTAGCTACATTAGAGATTAGACTGCTGTCTGAAAACCAGAAGCCCTCACCCCCGTCCCCTCTCCCAATTCTGGGCGAGGAGTGACTAGGGCGGAAGACGACTCCGTTGGGCGATAGTCTCCCTTTCCCTAGAGGTTTTGGAAGATTTTAACTAGAGAGAGTCCCTAAGTGAAACATCGCTTCGTTGTCAGTTAAGTACAGTCCGCCGAGTTTGTTCGCTTAACACGTTGCTCTATTGAGCGGAGGCTGTCTGCGCGACAAGTTGGGTATGTACATCGCTCAGCCGAGTTCCAGAGGGGCTGTTCGCAGGCTAAAGGCGTTCCACAGAGACGTTCCACGAGAGCCGCTACCTCGTGGAAACTGATACGCAAGACGATCAGGCGCACATACAAGGATCGTATGGCGGCGCAACCTGATGGAGATTGCATCACTGTTGTTTCGGTAAACACTCTTGTCGAGTCTCTTCTTCTTATGAACCATATATGCAGATTGTGAGACAGCAACGTAAGCAAAAAACTCCTCCGCCAGCCCGGCAGAGGAGTTTTTGTTTTGTGTGAAACTACTTAACAGCGATGAGCCTTCCAACGGCATCGTAGTGGATTTCGCTTGCACCTTTTGGAGCGATATTCTTGCCACTCTTGTCAAATATCGCTTTGAATGAGCCGCGAAGCATGAGGTCGGCACCCTGTTTTACGCCCTTTGGACTGCCAGATGTTCGCGCAGTAATCTGGTATGGTGCGACGGAAGAGACCTCACCCGTGCTGGAATCAAAGGTGATCACCGCGCCGTCTGCTGACTCTCCATTCAGCACGTCTACGGGGCTATTTGTGCTAAAGTTCCAGTAGACGAGGCTGTTTAGTCTGTTGCTCGCTGTTTTGCCCTCTACCTGATATGCGATACTGGTTCCCGCGTTTAGGTCAGTAGGAAGGGTGAGGTTCAGTGAAGCTGTGGTACTCGCACTATCGAATAGAGTGAGCGAAGCGGGCATATCGTTTGCGCGTCCTCCGGGGCGCGTGCCCAACACCATGCCTGTTGCACTACTGCTCATCTCACCGCTGGGACCTAAAAGGTGTCTGTTATTGCGGTTTGGGTCTGCCCAAGTGGGTGCAAACCCGCCGGAATAGAGTGCCGTGATGGCTCCAGTTCGAGGGGTTAGGAGAGCGATGTTTCCACCTGCGGGACCTGTAGTGCCAAAGGCAAGTTTGTCACCTCTTGGAGACCATGCGGTTTTTAAGTCTGTTGTTTCGGTTGAATAGATTTCTGCCCCGTTGGCATCAATAATTTTCAACATTCTGCTCAACCCTCCGCCAGTTATAGGCGTAGAGCGCACAAAGGCAATCTGATTATGAGATGACCAGTTTGGGGCGGCATCGGTATCGTCTACTCCGGGCGTAGTGAGTGTCGTTAGCCCTGTACCGTCGGCTCTAACCCGTTTTACCTGCTTCCCTTGGTGAAATGCTATGTCAGTACCAGTAGGTGACCATGTAGGGCTTCCAATCGATTGGCTGGTGCTGGAGAGCAGTATTGTAGGTGTTCCGCCCGCGCTACTCACTACCATAAGAGAGCTAGTGCCTGTTGTGCCAAACGGAGGGTTTCGCACGAAGGCGATTTTTGTACCGTCGGGAGACCATACGGGGTTTCTATCTTGTAGTGTGCCAGGGTTGGTTAGGTTGGTTAGCCCAGTGCCATCTGCGTTGATAACGCTAATTTGGTTTGGAGTGGTGTGTAAGTTCCCTACGTAGCTGACAAACGCGATGGTTCTATCGTTAGGAGACCATGCGGAGGGTGCGTCGAACACCTGAAAAACGCCGCTATCTGTAAGGACGGTACGTCCTGTACCGTCGCTATTGAAGGAGACGAGTTTGCTCTGCTGGACTGCGGCAACTTTAGTTGCCCTTGGTGAGATGGAGGGCCAGTAGTAGTCAAAACCGAGCGAGGGAGTGAGATTACGGAATCCCGTCCCGTCTGCAACTATGAAGCCTATCTGTAGTCCTCCAGATTGTTGCTGACTCTGGGGAGCAATAGAAAACACAACGTTTCCAATTTCGCGAATGCGAGTAGGGTTTGAGAGGCTGAGGTCGGTAAATTTGCCTAAGAGTGCTGTTGTGTTTGTTGCCCCGGCATTGCGGGTGAGCAGACCGCTTGGGTCGACACTGGAAGCCCCCGTCAACTCGCCGAAGGTGAAGTTGCGCCCAACTCCGCCGCCGCCTGTGCCGCCACCGCCACCCCCAGTGCGGTTTTCGGATGCGTCTGGGCAACCTGTAAGTAGTAGGGATAGCCCTAAAAGACTGAATGCAGACAAACCTGTACTGTTTCGTTTCATACAGACTGTTCTCCTGTGAGTAGATAGGTAGAGGCAAGACAGATACACACCTTTGGGGGTATTTCGCGAGTAGCGAGGCAAATACCTGCAATACCGTCGCAATATTTTAAGGGAGTGGGGTAGGGCAGTTGAAAGTAGGAGGGCGCACTGCACAAAAATAAATGTCGAAAATATATATCAATGAATAATGATTTATTGATATATAGGCTATAATAGTAGATGGAGGTACGAATAAAAATGAGTTCTACACTAATCGAAACCAACACGCTTCCCTACAAAGTCGCCGACATCACCTTGGCGGATTGGGGACGCAAAGAGATTTCCGTCGCCGAGTATGAAATGCCCGGGCTGATGGCGATTCGCAACAAATATGCTGAAGAGAAGCCCCTTGCGGGAGTCCGCATTATGGGCTCTTTGCACATGACTATCCAGACCGCAGTTCTTATCGAGTGCTCGGATCTCTGGTTCATTGCACATGACCATTCAGACTGCTGTTCTCATCGAAACGCTTGTTGAACTTGGCGCTGAAGTGCGTTGGGCAAGCTGCAACATTTTCTCCACACAAGACCATGCCGCCGCTGCTATTGCGAAATCGGGCGTGCCTGTCTTTGCATGGAAGGGTGAGACCCTCGAAGAGTACTGGTGGTGTACCTATCAGGCGATAAACTTCCCTGAGGGCAAGGGACCGCAACTCATCGTGGACGATGGCGGCGATGCAACCCTGCTTATCCATAAGGGATACGAACTCGAAAACGGGAGCGACTGGGTGAACACGCCTTCCGAGAGCCATGAGGAGTCGGTCATCAAGAACCTGCTCATAGAGGTCTACGCGGAGAACCCTCGTAAATGGCACGACCTTGTAGCCGAATGGCGCGGAGTTTCGGAAGAGACTACAACGGGCGTACACCGCCTCTACAAGATGCAGGAGACGGGTTCGCTACTCATTCCCGCTATCAACGTAAACGACTCGGTCACAAAATCCAAGTTCGATAACCTGTACGGTTGCCGTGAATCTCTCGCAGACGGTATTAAACGCGCCACCGACGTAATGATGGCGGGCAAGGTTGCCGTTATCTGCGGTTATGGCGACGTGGGCAAAGGCTCGGCGCAGTCGCTACGCGGCATGGGAGCGCGTGTTATTGTGACGGAGATTGACCCCATCAACGCTCTACAGGCGGCGATGGAGGGGTATCAGGTGACTACGCTAGAGGATACGCTCGGCTTAGGCGACATTTACGTCACCTGTACAGGCAACGTAGACATCATCGCGCTCGAACACATTGAAAAGATGAAAGACCAGGCGATTGTCTGCAACATCGGTCACTTCGACAACGAGATTCAGGTAGACCGCCTCAACAACTCGGATGCTGTTCGCACAAACATCAAGCCGCAGGTGGATATGTACACCTTCCCTGATGGACACAGCGTCTTCCTGCTAGCGGAGGGGCGCCTCGTCAATCTTGGTTGCGCGACGGGACACCCCAGTTTCGTTATGTCGAACAGTTTCGCCAATCAGACTCTGGCGCAACTCGACCTCTGGAAGAACAAGGACAAATACGCGGTGGGCGTATACACCCTGCCCAAGTACCTTGACGAAGAGGTCGCTCGCCTTCACCTAGAGAAAATCGGCGTAAAACTGACCACCCTCAGCGCACGTCAGGCGGACTACATCGGCGTTCCTGTCGAAGGTCCCTACAAACCGGACACCTACCGCTGCT
>JAPLCR010000065.1:609-3155 GCA_026392135.1 Armatimonadota bacterium | reverse complement strand
AAGTTTCGATTTCGCGCCGCAAGTAGTAAACAGCACCCTCTCCCGAAGTCGGGAGAGGGTGCTGTTGTACGAGAGCGTCCTACATTCTAGAGGGTATCAACCAATCAACGTCAGGCACATTCGGAGGCGGCTTCTTCTCCAGAACCGTTCGACGGTAACTTCCATCCTTGCCGACGATCTCCCTTATCTTTTGGACTTTGTTATCGCCTTCCATGAGTTGCACGAATATCCACCGCGTGATGATATAGCCCGCCTTCTCTACCTGTACAACTAGGGGCGTAAAGCCTCCCGCTTTGAAACTCTTCGAGGTGAGGGAGTGTGGGCTATGCTGTTCTCCACTCTGAGATGCAGGTTCGATTCCTATCTCCTCTTCCCATGGCAAATGAAAAGCGTAGGTGTACTGGGAGGGAATACGGACGAATACGAGAGCCTCTTCAGGAGTGTTTATTGCGACCAAACCTGTCAATTGGGGTAGGGAGTCGAGAAGAAAGGTTTCATTTTCGGTTGTCACGCGAATATAGAGGGGGGCGGGAGCAATATTGGTCTTTAACTGTACGTAATCTACCTGAACAGACTCTTTCACGCCATAGAGAGGAATGCGCTCAAGCGCTTCGTATCCGCTGTAACGCTGTTCGTTTTCCCAATACTTCCAGAACGCGACAAGAGCAGCAACAAGGTAAAGCGCAATCAAAACGCCTATCGCTAGGCGTTTTCTCCGGCGAGTTTTTGTGGCGATATTTTTAAGATTTGGTAACACTGTTTCAAGTGCCTCCACCATTACGAGTAGAGAGTAGAACGCCCCCTCCCTGAAATGACGGGGCTGTTTGCGCCTACTTCGCAAGGCTACCGTTACTAGGCGGGGCAGTTAGTACGGCTAGAACAACTCTGGGATAGGCTTGCCCTTTGCTGCGATGTAGATGGGGCGGTTAATGGGTGTATGGAGAGGTTTAGCGCGGTCTATACCGAGTTTTTCGTAGATAGTTGCGGCGTAGTCTTCCAGCGTGTACGCCATAGAACTCGTGATATAGCCTCCGTCGCGGTCTGTACTACCGACCACTTGACCACCGGGAACTCCTGCCCCCGCAAAGACATAGCTGAATGCGTGCGTCCAGTGGTCTCGCCCTTGCCTTTCGTTGATTCGAGGGGTGCGCCCGAACTCGCTGACGAGGCAGACGAGGGTATCGTTTAGTAGCCCCGAACGGCTGAGGTCTTCAATTAGGGCAGAGAATGCCATATCGAGAGACCCCATCATGGGCCATGTCCCGATGCCATAGCGCCCTGCGCCTGCACCTCCGTTGGGGACATTGGTGTGGCTCGTTGAGTAGATAGCATCGTGGTGATCCCAGTTCATGTTGTCGCCGCCCGGATAGTTGACAGGTTTTCCATCACGAAAAGAGCTTTGAGGTTCGCGCACATCTACCGTTACGTAGCGGACACCCGACTCGATAAGCTTTCGAGCCAGTAGGTAGGACTGCCCTCTGTGCCCCATGCCGTACCTTTCACGAATCGTACGCGACTCGGTTTCGAGGTCAAACGCCCTGCGTGTTTTGGGATTAGTGAGCATATCCGTTGCTTGGGTAAGGAGTGACCGCATCGCCTCAACATCTTTGGGCTGATCTGCATGACTAAAGCCAACATCCAGATTACTGAGTAGGTCACGGCGATTTAGGAAGCGTTTCTCATCCATGCCAAGGAGAAGTCCGAGGTTTGGAACGCGCCACGACGGATTTGCTGGACTACCGCCTGTTTTGAAAGCGGAGAAAGCGGGAGGCAGAAAACCTATGCTGGAGGTGGATGCTTGTTCGTCGGTTCCGGGTAGGAGAATGTTGGAGGGTAGGTAAGGAGCCGTTGTGCCTAGGCGTTGTGCAACTATAGAGCCGATGTCGGGCATATCAACGGGTCCGCCAGGGGCTTCGCCTGAGTAGACATATTGAGATCCTTTGGGATGTGAATTGCCGATACCCGGAGTGGGTTGCGTCATACACCGCACGATGGACAGGTGTTTCGCTAGGCGTGCAGTCTGCGTTAGCAACTCTGTTACATACAAACCATTGGCACTCGTCTTTATGGTCTTGAAGGGGCTTCGATGTTCAAGGGGCGCGTCTGGCTTGGGATCCCATGTATCCGTGTGCGATACACCGCCTTGCTCGAAGAGGACCAGTACCTGCTTGGCACGTCCTGCTGGGGCAGCGTGTCCCATTGCTTGTACGTGCTGCCCTAGCAGGGCTTGCATAACGCTTCCCATGCCTAGCCCGATAAAACTGCGTCGTGGTAACTCTATTTTGTGCATATCTGCCTCAAGTCCTTCCTCGTAGATAACTGGGGGTGTATACTTGCAATTCTACCTTATTCCTGCAGTTCGTGCAATCTGTAGCACTGTGTATAAGAGTTCAGCATTTGACCCACGCGGAGGCAGGTCTTTTGGGTAAGTAACTCATGTTACGCAGAGGATCTGAACTAGCCCTCACCCTGTCCTAACGGACATCCCTCTCCCAATTCTGGGCGAGGGAGCCTGTCTGAAAGGTCTGTAGATGGGACATTTCGCT
>JAPLCR010000065.1:0-519 GCA_026392135.1 Armatimonadota bacterium | reverse complement strand
ACTTACTGCGTAAGGTGAGTAAGTAACTCAACTGCTCTAGCCTCTATGGATGTGAGGTCTGCGAGACGTTCGCCAACAAGCTAGCATGGAAATTCTACCACCTCCTGAAGACGAAACATTCTTACAACAAGAGCGTTTTCGCGCAGGAGCAGGAGAGGGCAAACCAAAATCGTGAGCGGAGGCTGGTTAGGGAAGCTGTTCGGCTAGGCGTGAAATATGTGCCAGAGACCTCAATTGTGTGATCAGAGGTCTACTAAAAGCACTGAGTTACTTAGAGGGTTGCGGCAATCTCCGCATAACCTCACCCAACCTCTCCTTCGCAAAGGAGAGGAGCCTTTGTGGTTTGAGATTAGAAGCCTGTGCGAGTGGCTCCAATCTTGGGGCTTTGTGCTTTTTTGCGTGTTTCGCGGTTTTTACTCCCATAACCCCGAACTCTCACCTACCACAGGGCAAACGCATCTAAATATGTGAACAGCTCTCAATAACTTTCCGAAGATATTTGTCATCCCATCCCGCCTT
>JAPLCR010000449.1 GCA_026392135.1 Armatimonadota bacterium | reverse complement strand
CAATCCAAGGAGATGATGTCCACACCGGTTTCAGCAATGCCGCGAACTGTCTCCTCATTTACTCCCCCGCTCGCTTCGGCTATAGCGTGCCCGTTTATAATCTCAATGGCTTCCCGCAAATCTTCAAGCGACATATTGTCCAGTAAGAGAATATCGGCACCCGCCCCCACCGCCTCCTCCACCTGCTCCAGAGTATCGCACTCCACTGTGATGGTAACAGTATGAGAGGCTTGCGCGACGGCGCGGCGCACCGCTTGGGTAATTCCTCCTGAAGCAACGATGTGATTGTCTTTAATCATTACGGCATCATACAGCCCGAACCGGTGGCTAGAACCGCCTCCCTGCCGAACAGCATACTTCTCTAAGGCACGTAGCCCCGGCGTAGTTTTGCGGGTATCCACAATGCGGGCGCGGGTTCCCTCTACAAGAGAGACCATGCGTGCTGTCTTAGTAGCGATACCAGAGAGGCGTTGGAGGAAGTTCAGGGCAACACGCTCACCAATGAGAATGCCCTGCGCTCTGCCCGAAATTTCGCATAGCCGCGTTTGGGGGGCGACGCGGCTACCCTCTTTTACGAAACAGCGGAGATGCAACTCCGGGTCTATCTGAGCAAATACCTCCTCTACGACAGGAAGCCCTGCAATAACGCCCTCTGCTTTCGCAATAAGATACCCGCGTGCGTTTATAGCGGGGTCTACAGTGGATTGAGTAGTGATGTCACCTGTGCCAATGTCCTCAAAAAGGGCTAGGCGGACAGTTTCAGATAGGTTTGGTAGGTTGGTAATCATGTTATCACCTATTCCTGAGAAGCCGGTTTTGCCCGACCAATCCACGCACCGTCGTTCATATACTTTTCGCCATCGCTCCCCGTACCGCCAGAGTTCCGAATAATGAACACCCCCCCACCGGGAAGCGCAGGGTCGTCACGGTATCCCACAAGCAGCACGCTATGCCCATCAAAGACCTCCTCTACAGGGCACATCTGCAAAACACCCTCCTCCCACACTGCCCTCATGGGCCAGCGGAAGCCCCCGCAAACTGGAATTTTGTTTGCCAGCGTCTTTTTTATCTCTGTCAGCTGTGCATGAGTTAAGCCTGTCTTCACATCCCACTCCTTTATCCAGTGAAGGCTCAGCGCAGACTGACGGAGTTTATCCGCCTTTTTCAGCGTAGTAGGGGCAGGTTGCAGTGCGCTATTAAACTCGTTGTAGTAGGGCAAATCGACCTCTGGGCAGATACCATAGACCTCATAACCTCTCCACAGTTCGGAAAAGAAGCCTCCGTCTGAAGCTCGGTTGGCGGCTTTGTGTCCTGCCCAGTTGAGAAACTCCACGCTAAGACGTGTGCCCCGCCTCTTCGCAAGCGTGTACTCCAAAGCACCCACGACGGTAAAAACAGAGCAGGTACCACGGCGACCCTGTTGGCGCGGCGTTAATCCCAACTTCTCAAACTGTGGGCGTAGGTCAACAGAAGAGGGCAACGCCTTCTCTCCCCATACGCTTTCTGCGGTTGTAAAAAAAAGAAATACGAGGCAAAAGAGGGTAGTGTACTGCATGAGAGAAGATTCCTTGATATACAGAGATTCAGGTGCGAGCTAACTCCAATAAGTCCCAACGGTTACCATACAGGTCTTGGAAGACAGCAACCGTTCCATAGTTTTCTTGACGTGGCTCTTCCATGAACTGCACTCCTCGCTCCTGCATTGTAGCGTAGTCGCGCCAAAAGTGGGAAGTGTGTAGAAACAGAAAGACCCGCCCCCCCGTCTGGTTACCGATGTGTTCGGTCTGCTCAGGGGTAGAGGCTTTCGCGAGGAGCAGGGCTGTTCCCTCGGTGTTTTGGGGCGCGACAAGAACCCAGCGTCTTCCCCCACCCAAATCGGTATCCTCTACGATCCTAAAGCCAAGACAGTTCGTATAAAAGGCGATGGCTTCGTCGTATTCTCGCACCAGAAGAGCGATATAACCAATCTTTTGGGACATTGAGATACTATACCTGCCCTGAAAAGGCTACTGGTCTGTTTAGTGGAACATCCGTGTTACACAAATGCTTAACAGAGCCAACTTGGAGTTACCCCTCTCCCAATATAGGGAGAGGGGTAACGGTTAGGTTAGAGGGTAAGGGCAAGGTGCCCACTCCTATCAACTCTAGGCGAGAATCGCGTTCACGGCTTCCACGATATGCTTGGCACTGATGCCTGCCGAATCGATTAGCTCATCCGGCTTACCAGAGCCGGGTATAGCACGGACGCAGAGGTGCTTTACAGCCGGATGTACACGTTCGCCAGCGAAAACCTGTAGAACTGCCTCCCCCAAGCCGCCCTCTTCCCAGTGGTCTTCCACTACAAGGAGGTTGCCGCCGCACTCCGCTGAGGCTTTTCTCACGGTCTCGGCATCGATGGGCTTGACCGAGTAGAGGTCAATAATACGCACAGAGATACCTGCTGCCGAGAGAGTTTCGTAAGCCTTCAACGACTCATGGAGGGTGATTCCCGCCGCGATAATCGCTACAGAATCGTTCGCCGACTCCTTCACTACCTTGCTTCCGCCAATATGGAAGGTCTCCTCTGCTCCGTAGAGCGTAGGAGTCTTCTCGCGGGTAGTTCTCATATAGGAGATACCCTCTGCATCTGCCATCTGCGCGATGAGTTGTACCGTCGTAGTGGCGCAAGAGGGGTACAAAACCGTGCTGCCGTGTACCGAACGCATCATGGCAAGGTCTTCCAGTGCCATCTGTGAAGCACCATCTTCCCCAATAGATACGCCGGCATGAGAGCCGACAAGTCGGACATTTGCACGTGAGATAGCACCCATGCGAATCTGGTCATAGGCACGAGAGAAGAACGCCGCAAACGTGGAAGCAAACGGAACCTTATTAAGAACTTGCATCCCAATCGCCGCGCTGACCAGCTGCTGCTCCGCAATATAGACCTCGAAGAAACGCTCTGGATAGACCTTCTTGAACTTGTCGGCGAAGGTGGAGTTGCTCACTTCACCGTCCAGTACCACCACGTCAGGGCGTGCCGCACCTAGTGCGACGAGGGCATCGCCGTAAGCTTCACGAGTCGCTACCTTCTTACCCACTTCGTACTGCGGGTAGGAGATTTCAGAGGTTGCGCCTAAATCAGCAGGAGTCGAGGCGTGTTTGCCCTGCACATTCACGATAATATCGCCCGCAGGGTTGCCAAGTTCGGCGAACGCCTTCTCTGCATCCGCAGGAGAGAGTGCCTTGCCGTGCCAGTTGTCTTTATCAGCAAGGAAAGAGACACCAGAACCCTTTTGGGTCTTCGCCACGATAAGCGTGGGCTGTCCGCGCCGGTGTATCGCCGAGGAGTAGGCGGAGTTGATTTCGCTCACATCATGCCCATCAATTACGGTGGCGTGCCAACCGAAGGCGCGGGCGCGTTGGGCGTAGGTCTCGCCGTCCCACTCAAGCTTGGTGGGCCCCCGTTGCCCTAGTCGGTTCATGTCTATAATAGCGACGATATTATCCAGCCCGTAGAACCCCGCAAGGTCGAGGGCTTCGTAGACACTTCCCTCCGCCATCTCGCTATCGCCCAGCAGTACCCACATCTTAATGTCGGTTCTATCGAGCTGTTTAGCACTGAACGCCATTCCTATCGCAGTAGGCAGTCCCTGCCCTAGTGAACCCGTTGCTACATCAACGTAGGGGAGAATAGGCACAGGATGCCCTTCAATACGGCTCCCAATTTGGCGAAGGGTGAGGAGTTCCGCGTCGCTGATCGCTCCCGCCGCTTTGTACATAGCATACAGCAGGGGGGCGGCATGACCTTTTGAAAAGATGAGGCGGTCGTTGCTTAGGTGGTGCGGGTCATTCCAGTCGTAGTGCAGGTAGTCAAGCAGAAGAACCGACATCAAGTCTGCCGCAGACATACTAGAGGTGGGGTGCCCCGAACCTGCCGCAGTGGTGCAACGTATACTGTCGGCACGCAACTGGGTCGCCAGAGCCTGCCATTCTTGAGGCGTGTGAGCCATAATTTCCTTGTATTCTCCTTCATATTCTAGTCAGGCACCTCTAACAAGCGGTGCGCTGAGGATGTTCCTTAGGGAAGTTTTGTTCGCGAAAGGTTATGCCCTCATTGTAGCCTAAATCACGCCTATAATTCAAGTC
>JAPLCR010000706.1 GCA_026392135.1 Armatimonadota bacterium | reverse complement strand
TCGTTGGCGAGGTCAAGTTCTACACGCTCCACACGCCAGGGAGCCTCAAGACCTAGAATTTGGCGGTATAGTTCCGTATCTTGCATCATCCCAAAGTATGGCATATTTCATGGGGAACCCACTAACTTCCCCATAGACCCCGTTTTTACAGACGGAGAGGCAACCTCCGTCCCATTTTGAAGCAATTATGGCAAAGAACCTCGTACTAATTGGGTTTATGGGAACTGGCAAGTCTACGGCAGGGCGGCAGTGCGCCCGAATTCTGGACAGACCTTTTCTAGATACGGATGCGCTTCTAGTGGAACGCGCAGGAAAGCCCATTCCACAGATATTTGCGGAGGATGGGGAGGCGGCGTTCCGTGATTGGGAGCGCCGTATTGTCGCAGAGGTGGCTAGTCAGGGAGATAAGGTCATTTCGACAGGCGGCGGTGCAATGTTGAACCCAGACAACGCCAGAGTGATACGTGCCTCTAGTTGCGTCGTTCTGCTTACCGCAAAGACCTTCGCCATTATGCGGCGTGTGGGAGATCGCCGTAACCGCCCTATGCTCGCCAATGTTTCCGACCCATACTCCCACGTGGTTGAACTCGGTGCGAAACGCTCCCCTTTTTACGAACTCTCTGCCGATGCCCTTGTAGACACTACAGACCGCCCCGTCGACGAGGTGGTTCAAGAGATTTTAGCATGGTATGAGCAGATAACAGCGCGTCAAGCCCACCATGAGGAGGTTTGAATTTTGTCAGCCTATCAGATTGAAGTCGCTATTCCCGATAGAAGTTATACGATTGAAATTGCTCCCGGTCTTCTCACCTCAACACGTGTATTAGATGTGCTAGAAAGCCTCTCCAAAAAGAGCCGAATCTGCATTGTTACTCATCCCATCCTCATGAATCCCTATGTTTTGCCACTTATAGAGGGCTTAAAAGAGAGAGGGCTAGACCCATTTGTTCATGTCGTTCCATCTGGAGAACACCGTAAAACACTGGCGACCGTGGCGCGAATGTATGACGCATTTATAGAGGCAAAACTTGACCGCAAAGGTCTTGTTGTGGTCATTGGAGGTGGAGTGTTAGGCGATGCTGGAGGGTTTGCAGCGGCAAGCTATTTACGTGGGATACGCTTTGTCCAGATACCAACAACACTACTCGCGCACGTAGATTCGAGTGTTGGAGGTAAGACAGGGGTAGACCTACCACAAGGTAAAAACCTTATTGGATCCTTTCATCAGCCTTCAAGTGTATTAATCGACCCCAAGACCCTTCAGACACTACCTATACGCGAACTACGCGCTGGTCTTGCAGAGGTCATCAAGTATGGTATAATCTACGATAACCCTTTTTTTGTAAAGGTAGACGCACTACTACCTCGTATCTTAAAACGAGATATGGATGCTCTCTCGGAGATCATTGCCCGTTCCTGCGAAATCAAGGCGGAGGTCGTGCGTCAAGACGAAACGGAGCAAGGACTACGTGCCATTCTGAACTTTGGGCACACCATAGGTCACGCTCTTGAAGCCATCACAAACTACCGAAGATATAAGCATGGGGAAGCGATAGCGATTGGCATGGTAGTGGAGTCACGGATAGGGGAGTGCATCGGGCAGACCCCGCCAGAGACCACTCAAGCTCTTATACAGACCCTGCAACGCGCCAAACTTCCCGTCGCCTTTCCCTCTGATGTTTCGGTAGAGCAGGTTCTAGAGGCAGGGCAACGCGATAAAAAGACGCTGGGCGGGCTACTGCACTTTGTGTTGCCTTTGCGAATTGGTGAAGTAAACGTGCGTAGTGATGTGCCGACTAGCGCGATAGAGATGGCTCTTCAGACGTTTGCTTAGAGTTATGAACCATACACCCTCATCACAAGAACTTAGAGAGCAGGTACTGGCTCTGTTCTGGATTCTCCTCTTTACCAGTCACTGGATAGGGTTAACCCTAGTCAACTGGTTGGGTTTGGCACGTCGAGAGCAGATTATTGAATGGAATGAGATTTACTTCTCTAAAATCTATCTGCTTCTTCTAACACTCACTCTCCTTCACGCCGCGCTACGGATAGTGCGGCAGGACAAGAGACTGTCCCCACTGCCCCCCATAGGGGATGAGCCTCACGATAGACCAGCACAGAGGGGTAATTAATGTGATAAATCAGACCGTTGACCAGCGATACGAAGTACTAGAGAAGGTGGGCGAGAGTGACCTTTTTACCGTCTTTCGGGCGCGAGACAAGTCTGTGAATCGTATGGTGGCTCTCAAGTTAATCAACCCAGATTTTGCTCAAGAAAACGGCTTTGCAAGAGAGTTAATGCAGGGCGTAAAAGCCGCGGCATCCCTCTCTCATCCCAATATCGCCGCGATAATGGAACTCAAGCCCTACGAAAACACGGGCTATGTTATTGTGGAATATGTGCGTGGAATAAACCTCAAAGAGCGGATACGCCGTATCGCCCCGTTTGGTCTCTCTGCCGCTGTAGATTTCGCTATCTCCATTACGGAGAGTCTGAACTATGTACACGCTATGGGCATCACACACGGCGATTTGCGCCCCCAGAACATCATCATCAGCCCCGAAGGGATTGTCAAAGTCACCGACTTTGGGACGCAGACCGCAATCGCCACCTCTCCCAAAGTGCAAGCCTCTGTCTTGCCAAGCAGTGCGCCTTACCATGCTCCCGAACTCTCTATGGCTCAAAAAGGCACTGCATCGGGCGACATCTATGGGCTAGGTTGTCTTATGTATGAGATGTTGACCGGCAGCCCCCCCTATTCAGGAGAGTCTTTAGAGGCGATAGCCGACCAACACGCTTTTGCCTCTATCCCGTCCGTGCGCGTTATCAATCCCGGTGTGCCCAAAGCAGTCGAGGGCGTGATACTCAAGTGCCTGCAAAAGAAGCCCGCTGATAGGTATCAGAGTGCAGGTGAGCTGTTAAACGATCTGCAAGCCATTCGAGATGCGCTTAGGTTTGGGAAGTCACTCTCATGGTCGCCTATTGAACCCTCGAAAGCGAATACTGTTCCCACACGCCCACCGACGGAGGAGGTTGCCGCCCCCACCGTCGTCGAACAAGAGGCTGTCTCTGCTATCGCGGCAAGCAGTGAGGTAACCACTATGCCTGAGAAGAGTAGAGCGAAGCCAGAACGAATCTCTATCTATCTGCGTGTAGGGATAGCCATTGCTGGGAGCGTTGTCCTTATTTTGCTGATTGTGATTGGCGGAATTGCTATAGCTTTCTGGACAGTTCCAAAGCCGATAACCGTTCCGAGCATGGTGGGTAAGACTATTGAAGAGGTGCGTGATATCGCCAAGAAGCTGGACGTGCGCCTACAAGAACACGCCGAGTACTCTGATACGCAGACCCGCAATAAGGTGTTTAAGGTGGACACGGATAGCGGCTCTGAAATGCGCCCTAAGCAACTCATCAATGTCTGGTATAGCCGAGGCTCTACCTACGTAGATGTGCCGAAGCTGAAAGGCATGACACGAGAGGTTGCAGAGAAAAAACTTAAAGAGGTGGGGCTGGTACTCGGCAGTATCACAATGGAACACGACGAGAAGGTTGCCGATGGCAAAATTATCCGTCAAGCCGACAGACACCGAGTCCTACACGATGCTCCAATAGATGTGGTTATCAGCTCGGGGCCCAAAGAGGTAGCTCCTGTACCTCCGCCCAGTGACACTACCAACGGTGATAGAGACGGTAACAGAGACGGAAACACAATCAACGGAGCGGATGGAAGTAGCGAAGTACACGAATTCAATCGCGTGATTCGGATAGGCAAGGATGGACTGGGCAGGCGGCACGTGCGTATTGAGTATGAGGACTACCTAGGGCTTCACACGGCGATTGAAGAGGAGCATGAGGAGAACGAACCCGTGCAACTGTCTTTTAGTTATGTGGGTAAAAAGATAAAACTCCGTATCTTCTATAACGATAAGGTAGCAAAAGAGTTGACAATTGACCCTCAAAAGCAGACCGGAAAGATAGAGTAACCTAGATGACCTGTAGCGATAGAGTTGTGGTTGCGCCCTCCCTATTGAGTGCGGACTTTGGCAACCTCGCGCAGTCGGCGCGGGAGGCAGAGGCGGGAGGCGCGGAGTATCTCCATTTCGATGTGATGGATGGCTCGTTTGTGCCGAATATCACTTTCGGTATGCCTGTGGTACGCACGTTACGCCCGCTCTCCAAGCTTTTCTTTGACGTTCACTTGATGATTGTGCAACCGGCAAAATATATTCAGGCGTTCGCAGAGGCAGGGGCAGACGGCTTAACTGTCCACGTAGAAGCCTCACCGCACCTCGATAGGACGCTGAGCGTGATACGCGCACACGGCATGAAAGCAGGAGTAGCTCTTAATCCCGGAACATCGTCCGAATTTTTGGAATATGTATTAGATAAGGTTGACCTCGTCTTAATAATGACGGTGAATCCCGGCTTCGGGGGGCAGTCATTTCTCCCTCTTATGATTCCTAAGATCGAGCGGGTTCGTGCGCTCATTGAGAAGGCAAACCATCCTATCCATATTGAAGTAGACGGTGGGATTGACAGCACTACCGCTCCCCACGTTGTTTCGGCAGGTGCTACAGCGTTGGTAGCGGGAACCTCAGTATATGGCTATCCGAATGGAGTCGCGGAGGGCATTCGGATACTACGGGAATCGTACTCCGCAGAGAGGTAGATACCCTCGTGTCGGCAGGAACACCCTATCAAAATCTTATTTCGGCGCAGTCGCGCCGCCTCCGAGTCATCGGTATCGTTTTGCTAGTGATGATACTCGGTATGTGCGTCTATGGCGGACGGGTACTTATGCCCAAACTCCGCGAGAACCGCGCCCCGCTTCACAATAGTACCGTTCAGGCTACAAGTAGTAGTACAGCACTGTCTCCTGTGAAGGCAGAGAGCCTGCGTAAGCTTGCGAAAGCCCAACTTCTCTTTTTTTATGCCTACTGGGGAGTCTGCTTCGCTCTCATCATCGCATTGCTTGTGGTTGCCTATCTCGATTTTCGCGAGGTGTCGCGCAACTACCTCCGTCTCCAAGTCTCCCTACTCTCTAATACCGCTCCCCCCAAGACACTTCAAGAGGAGGACTAGATGCCATGCTTTTCTCCCGTGAAGAAGACCGTTGGATGCGTCAGGCACTCCGGCTAGCGCGAAAGGGCTATACGCCTCCCAATCCGCGTGTGGGGTGCGTTATTGTGCAGGGGGGAGAGGTGGTGGGGGAGGGGTACTGTCCTGCCGCAGGGCAACCTCATGCGGAGGTATTTGCTCTTCGCTCTGCGGGGGAGCGTGCGCGGGGGGCAACTGCCTACGTAACTCTAGAGCCTCACTGCTTTCACGGCAAGACTCCTCCCTGCACAGACGCGCTCATCGCTGCTGGAGTGTCGCGTGTTGTGATAGGGATTTTAGATAATAACCCTCGTGTTTCTGGTAAAGGGGTTGCTCAACTTATTGAGGCAGGGGTTGAGACCGTAGTGGGGCTGCGAGCGGCGGAAGTACGTCGTCTTAACGAAGATTTTCTCCACTTTCATCAGACGGGTATGCCTCTGATAACGTTGAAAGCGGCGATGACCCTCGACGGTAAAACAGCGACTCGCACAGGCGACTCCTACTGGATAACGGGCGATTCAGCCCGTCGTCATGTCCATGCTATGCGGGCGCAGAGCGGGGCGGTAGTAGCAGGGGTGGGCACTGTTCTAAAAGATGACCCCATGTTGACGGCGCGACTTCCTAACTTACCGCGCCAACCTCTGCGCGTAGTTGTGGACAGCCACCTACGTACTCCTCTTACTGCGAAGTGTGTACAGCTGGCGGAGTTGGCTCCTGAGAGCGTTCCCCTCCTTATTGCAACGACTGAAAACGCCGACCCCGAACGCGAAGCCCTCTTAACACAGAGACAGATAGAGGTTGTCCGCCTTCCTGCGAACGTGCAGGGGCGTGTGGACTTGAAGGCGTTGGTTCAACTTCTTGCAGAGCGAGAGACTATCAGTCTCTTTGTGGAGGGAGGAGGAGAGCTACACGCGGGGGTTTTGAAGGCGCAGTTGGCACACAAAGTCTTTTTCTTTATTGCACCCAAGCTGCTCGGCGGCGCGAACGCCCCTACTCCGCTTGAAGGCGAGGGGGTTGCGGTCATGGGGGAGGCACTTCCGCTCCACGATGTGAAGATACATCGCTTCCATCAAGATATTGGTATTGAGGGGTATCTACCGTTTTATACGGCTTAGCCTCTTAACACCATTCGTGGTAGATAGAGGAACGCACTGAACAGGAGGTTATTCTATCCTTGTTCTCGTAGGTGCGTTAGAGGCTTTCATCGCCATCTTTCTGCAAGCATTATGAGTAGAAGCATTTCTTGAAAATAGCAACCAGAGACAAGTAAGTAGACAAAAGGGACTGTATAATAGAAGCACGATGAAACGGAAAACGCGACTAGACCACGAAGAGCGCATAGCAGAAGCCCTCCGATTTATAGTAGAGCATCTCGATGAAGATATCAGCCTGCCTGAACTAGCCGACCGCCTCTGCTACTCTCGCTTCTACTTTCACCGCCTTTTTCAGGGGCTACTGGGAGAGACTGTGGGAGAGGTGATACGCCGCCTTCGTCTCGAACGTGCCGCGAACTGCCTCCGAACGAGTAAAACGCCCATCACGGTCATCGCCTTCGAGGCAGGGTATGCGACCCATGAAGCGTTCATTCGTGCATTTCGTTCTGTGTTCGCCTGTACCCCCTCCTATATGCGACGCAAGTCGAGTTATAATGGGCTACTGCCCACGCCGAATGGCGTGCATTACGGGGTCATGTCGCCGATTCGCTTCATCGAAACACAAGGAGAGATAGGAATGGAAGTCGAAATTCGCACACTGGAATCACGCAAGATAGTCTGTATGCCCCACACTGGTCCTTACTATATGATTGGCGCAACCTTTGACGCACTCGCGGGCTGGCTCAAGGAGAATCAGGTGGAGGTAGGGCTGACCGCCGCTCTCTACTACGACGATCCCGATGTTACGCCTGTAGAGCAGTTGAGGTCGGATGCAGGGGCTTTTGTACCTGCTGACTTCACCACCAACGATACCCGGGTACAGGTCAAAGAGATTACTGGAGGGCTGTACGCTGTCACTACACATATTGGGCACTACGACGGTTTGAACAGCGCATGGGGGAGGTTCGTAGGCGAATGGCTTCCCTCCAGCGGCTACACGTTTCCTGACACGCCCTGCTTCGAGGTCTATCTGGACGACTGCTCGGTAACGCCTCCTGCGGAAGTGCGTACCGAACTCTGTATTGCTCTGAAGGCAGTCGCGGATTAGTTTTGGAGGCATCGGTCAGTTTTAGTACCGCCTTAGTGTTAATTTTACGGGTTTTTGCGCTGAATTGTGCAGAAACCCGTAATTTTTCTCTCCCCAAACTTCCGATATAAGAGTAGAGTAACTTTATTCTACAGCGATTTTTCCGTTGATTTAAGGAGTGACCCGCGATGTCCACTTATGAGAAGACTGCCCGACGACTAACCGTACTGGAGACTGAACAGCCAGAGAGCTACCCTACTGCGATTGTTCGGCAGAGGGGAGGCAGTGATGCTCCTTCCAAAGAGGTAGACTCACTTAAACAGGTACTTGCCAAAGAGCAGAGAGCCGTCGTTGTTCAGAAGGCTGGTGCCGAGCAGGCGCGTCGCTCGAACGCCTGTCTGCGTGCTTTTGCGCGTACCCTCATCCAAAACATGAATCAACCCTGCTTTCAAGTAGACTCTGAGAACAGAGTCGTCGAATGGAATACGGGCATGATTTTATGGACGGAAGTTGGTGACCAGAGTGCGGTTGGCAAAGATCTCCATGATGTTTTACCAGAGTTTGTCGCAGAGCGGTTGCTAGACGCTATCACGTCCGCAGAGGCGCAAGCCCAGTTGCTCACACGCCTCGATAGCCTGACCCCTGTGCAAGGTACGCTGACCAGAGAAGAGGATTTCGAGAGCATCTCCTACACCGCGATACCTCTGTTAAAGGTTCCGGGATGTGTGGAAGGGTGTGTCATCTTGTTGGATATTTTGTAAACCCATCAAGCGCCGCGACTTTCCCGCCCTGCTGTTTCCTGAGATGGAGACAGCAGGGTCGTTTTTATGCTCTTTTAGCGTTATAATGTCTACTGTTTACGTATCGAATTTGCCTATTTTCAGGGTATAATAGGGAGTATATAGAGAAATAATAGGGAGAAAGTTCTTCCCTTACTAGGAGAGTAGCGATTGGCAGACGATGCACAGGTTCCGGAATCCGTTCCTTCTACCGCTCAAGAGGTAATGGTCATTGATATTGAGCAAGAGTTACGGCGTTCCTATCTCGGTTACGCCGTGTCCACCCTTGTTTCCCGTGCGCTTCCTGACGTGCGAGATGGCTTCAAGCCCGTTCAACGCCGCATACTCTATGCAATGCGCGAACTGGGCATAGGAGCCAATTCTGCTCGCGTTAAATGCGCCAAAGTCGTTGGTGAAACGATGGGTAACTGGCACCCGCACGGTGACATGGCACTCTATATGGCTCTTGTACGTATGGCACAAGACTTCAGCCTCCGCTACCCCCTCGTAGATCCGCAAGGCAACTTCGGAAGCGTAGACGGCGACTCCCCTGCCGCAATGCGTTACACCGAGTGCCGCCTCTCCCCTATTGCGATGGAGATGCTGGAAGATATTGACCGCGATACCGTTGACTGGATGCCCAACTACGACCAGACACGTCTACAGCCTCGCGTCACTCCGGGCAAGTTCCCCAACTTCCTCTGTAATGGCGGCGAGGGTATCGCCGTCGGTATGAGTACCAGTGTTCCACCGCACAACCTGCGCGAAATTATAGAGGCGTGCCTCTATATGCTTGACCATGCCGATGCACGCGCCGAAGACCTCACCCGCTTCGTTCCCGGTCCCGACTTTCCAACAGGGGCTTTAATTTTGGGAACCAAAGGCGCGAAAGAGGCTTACCTCACCGGGCGCGGTAAAGTCATTATGCAGGCACAGCTACAGATTGAGCCTATGGATAACGGCAAAAACGCTATTGTCATATCGCCGACCTCGTTCACCAGAAAAAAGTAGACGGTATTACCGCCATAAACGACTTTACGGACAAGCACGGTATGCGCGTGGTTATTGAACTCCGCAGAGATGTCATGCCTCGCCGAATTGTGAACTACCTGCTCAAGCACACCTCCATGCGGCAGACATTCGGTATTATTCTGCTAGCTTTGGTGAATGGACAACCTCGCGTTCTGAACCTTGCCGATGCCATACGCCACTACCTGAATCATCGCAAAGAGGTTATTATGCGCCGTTCGCGCTACGAACTGGCGCGGGCAAAGGCGGCGGCACACATCCGCGAAGGTCTACAAATCGCCCTTAATTTCCTCGATGAGATTATCGCGATTATACGCGCCGCATCCAGTAGCGAAGCGGCACGTAGCCAGATGGTAGCCCGTTTCGGCTTAACGCAGATACAGGCGGAAGCCATTCTCAATATGCAACTGCGCCAGATTGCTCAACTGGAACGCCAGAAGATTGAGGACGAATACAAAAACCTACTCAAGCAGATATCCTTTTTTGAGGACATCCTTGTCAATACAGCACGCCTAACCCGTATGGTGAAAGAGGAGCTGCGCGGTTTGCGAGATAAGTATGGTGACGAACGGCGTACCCGCATCTTACCCACCGAGGCGGAAGATATTAGCGAAGAAGACCTCATCCCCGAAGAGGAGACTCTCGTTA
Source organism: Armatimonadota bacterium (assembly GCA_026392135.1). GTDB lineage: Bacteria > Armatimonadota > Chthonomonadetes > Chthonomonadales > Chthonomonadaceae > CAIJLM01. The sequence continues at coordinate 1,090 of JAPLCR010000706.1, read as the reverse complement.
CAATCTCGCGGGATGGCTATATCAAGCGACTTCCGCTCGATACCTACCGCACTCAGAAGCGCGGAGGGCGCGGAGTGCAAGCCGCGAACCTGAAAGAAGAAGACCAACTCGCACACCTCTTCGTGGCGACGACAACGCACTACATTCTCTTCTTTACAAATCGTGGGCGCGTCTATCGCCTCAAAGCGTATGAGATTCCTCAGTCCTCCCGCACCGCGCGAGGACAGCATATCAACAACTTCATACAGTCGAACAGCGGTGAACGCATCACTGCGATACTGCCCATCAAAGACTTCAAGACGGGCGGCTATCTCGTCATGGCAACGGAGTATGGAGAGATAAAGCGTACTGCGCTCGAAAACTTTGCGAATCTGCGTGCCAGCGGTCTGATAGCTTTCGACATTGAAGAGGGCGATAACCTGAACTGGGTGAAGCACACGGATGGTACTCAGGAGATAATGATGGTGACCGCGAACGGTATGTCTATTCGATTTGAGGAGGGCGACGTTCCAGCGCGTAGCAGAGTAGCTGGGGGCGTACGCGGCATACAACTCCGCGACCCCAAAACGAAGATAGTTGCAGATAGCGTTGTCGCCATGGATGTAGTCAGCCCAACGAGCCAACTTTTGGTGAGTAGCGAGTATGGATTCGGGAAACGCACCGACCTCGGCAAATACCGCTCTCAGGGGCGCGGCGGACGCGGTATCCAAACGATGAACGTAACCGCAAAAACCGGTAAGTTGGTGGACGCGGCCGTGGTGGAGCCTGAAGATAGACTGATGGCACTTACCGAACATGGAATGATTACTCGCATGGAGGTCAAAACTATTCGGGCAACTGATAGAAGCACTCAGGGGGTCAAACTGATTAACCTGAAAGAGGGCGACCGCGTTGTGACCATTGAGCGCCTTATAACCACCGAAGAGGTGGAGGAACTGGTGAACGAACAGGCGAAACAGAGCGGTGGTGCGTAGCAACTACTACCTGTGAGAGTTTAACGGAGGCGACATTATGTCTCAAGAGAGCGTGCATCAAATTGATATCCTGCCCACTGAAGTGGAAGACCTAATTCCCAAAGACGATGACCTGA
>JAPLCR010000217.1 GCA_026392135.1 Armatimonadota bacterium | reverse complement strand
ATCGTATCCTTCATGTGCAGGGAGGCGCTCAAGGGCTATCTAGGAGGCTATGCGGAACTCGTAGACGAACACAAAGCGGACGCAATCAGCGTTCCCGTAGCGCGTCAACTTCTCCAACGCTTACAAGATGTGAAGGTGGTAGACCCCGCTTGCGGCTCCGGCGCGTACCTGCTCGGTATGCTCCACGAACTCCACACAATAACGCGTCTGCTGGACACCCGCGCCGAAGAGACACCCAAGACTGACTATCGCCTGAAACTGAGTATTATTCAGAACAATCTTTACGGCGTGGACTTGGACGAGTTCGCCGTCAATATCGCCCGTCTGCGGCTCTGGCTGGCGTTGGCGGTGGAGTTTGAAGGCGAGAAGCCCGAACCCCTGCCCAACCTAGATTTCAAGATAGAGGTCGGGGATAGCCTCTCTGCGCCAGAGCCTAACTTTGGCGCCAAAACAGATATGTTTCGCCAAGCGCAAATCGAAGAGTATCATAGCAAAAAGAGAGAGTATGGTAGCCCCTATTCTCAAGAGAACAAGGAGGCACTAAAAGAGAAGATTCGGGTTCTAAGGCGTGAAATTGCCGAATCAACACATAAGGACGAAAAAATTCAGGGTTTTGATTGGAGCGTGGAGTTTGCAGAGGTGCTTGCGTCCGTTGTTAGGGCGGAACACGATGGAGCGAAATCAAAGGACGTAGTATCGTCCGGGGGGTTCGACATCGTTCTCGCGAATCCACCCTATGTGCGCCACGAACTTATTAAGGAGCAGAAATCCACATTAACGAAAGTCTATCCACAGGTGTACGCTGGAGCCGCCGACTTATACTGCTATTTCTATGCCCGCGCTATCCAACTCCTCAAACCGGACGGAATGTTGGCGTTCATTAGCCCGAACAAATGGTTCCGCGCAGGCTATGGGGCGAACCTTCGTAAACACATCGGAGAGACTTGTCGTGTCCACAGTATTACGGATTTTGGCGACCTGCCTGTTTTTCAAGCGGCAACCGCTTACCCTATGATATTTATTGCTCAGAAAGGAACGGGCGACTCAAAGCGTTGCCTTACTGAAGTCAAGTCATTAGAAGACCCTTATCTCGACATTCTTGCACTCGTTCGTCAAGATGGGAAACCTCTTTCTGAAAGCGCTCTCAAAGGTTCTAACTGGATGCTGGCTAGTTCGACAATAACTGACCTACTTCACAAAATGAACAGTGGAGGTCTTGCTCTTAGGCAATATCATAGAGGTCAGATATACTCAGGTATCAAAACGGGATTTAACCCTGCTTTTGTCATTAGCGGTGCCAAACGTACTCAACTTATAGCACAAGACCCCACAGCCGTTGAAATCATAAAGCCTCTCGCTGTTGGTAAAGACGTTAAGCGTTGGTGTCTGGAAAATAGGGATACATGGCTTATCGTCACAAAAATTGGCGTAGAAATCGAGCGTTACCCTGCGGTATTTGCACACCTCCAGCAGTGGCAATCCGAACTTGAAAAGCGGGCAGACCAGGGTAACCACTGGTGGGAGTTACGTGCTTGCGCTTACTATGATGCCTTCGACAAGCCCAAAATTATCTATCCTCAAATTATGAATGAGCCGCAATTTGCATACGATGAAACTGCAACCTACACGAACCAAAAATGCTTCACTATCAACAGTGCCGACAAATTTTTGCTGGGTGTCTTAAACTCCTCAACAATTTGGCAATTCATCAAAGAGGGGAGTCCTCCTTTACGCGGGGGATATTCCGAGCCACGCAAAGACTTTATTGCTTCGCTAATCATACCAAACGCCTCCGACGCAGACAAGTTCGTTATCGCCGCCCTTGTGGAGAAGTGCCTTGACGCGAAGGGGGCAGGTTGCGAGGCGTGGGAGGCGGAGATAGATGCGCGGGTGGCGGCGTTGTACGGGCTGTAGCGGCTAGGGCAACGATTCCTTCATTTTACAGCCACAGGCGTTTACGCCCTCCGCCTCGAAGCCCGCTCTAGCCCGTAGTAGATATAGAGCAGTTCAAGCGTGTAATTCCCTACCACGTCTAAGAGTTTCGCGTTGTCCCTCCCCCGCTGTTTGAGAATGTACTCCTCGCTCCCCACCGCCTCCATTATCTTTTCTTGAGCCTCGAAACTGGCAACAAGAGCGTCATAGATGAGCGTGTCAATCTCAAGCCTGTTCCGCTCTAAGCACTCCCCCACCGCGCCGCCGCCCTCCCGCCATTTAGCGCCCAAAACACCCCTAAAACAGGCGAAAAACGCTCTAAAACTACCCTTTTTTACCCGTTTTTCGCCTGTTTTTGCTTATGAGAATAGCCATTCCCGAAATCTAACCAAACCCGCAAAACCATTTCAAAACCTTTCAGAACCTTTCATTTTAGGGACATTTTCCGCCATTTAAGGCTGTCTCAAGCCTCAAAACGGTTGCATTTAGTCGCATTTGAGAGAGAAAATCGCTCGAAACGTTACCATTTACTACCATTTTGAGAGAGAAAATACCGCCAGCATAGGGGATTTTAGTGCAATTTAGTGCAATTTGAGACGGAAAACGCCCCATTATTGGGTAGTTTTGGCAGTTTCAACTGACATTTACCGCCATTTTTGGTAACATTTAGTAACATTTTGAGACGACAGCGCGGGGGCGTGAAGAGTTTTGAAAGCCTCGTTTCTAGGTTTTCGGAAGGTTTACTCGCTCCTCTTCCTCTAGCGCAAATACCCAATCCACATACTCGCGAAACGCCTCCCACCCTCCATCGTGAATCTCGACAAACCTGCATTTGCCTTCCAAGAGGCGTTCCTTAGCGGGAGAGAGCCACTTTAGCAGTTCCATCATGTCAAGATATTCCCGCATAAGGTCGTCATTCCAGATGGGTTCGTGATGGAAAACCCGGTTCCTGATTTTACGGATTTCTTGGATACGCGCAGAAAGAAAAGCCCGGTTTCGGTTCTTTCTGGGTACACGCGCAAAAGCGAGAGGCGCAACTAGAATAAAAAAGGATTTTTCGTAAGGAGCGGCAAAAAGGCTCGCCCAGAACCCGAAAGTTAGTTCCGCTACGACTCGGCAATGGTCATGGGGCTTTCTGTTTCTATCCAGTTCCGCCTTAGCCGATGCAACGCGCTCCAACTCGACAGGCAACAAAAACCCTGCTTCATCGTACCATTTTTGAGAGCGAGCCTTAGAAAGCGCGTCATGTATCGTATTGCGTAAAGCGACCTCAATACACTGCAAAACCGGGTATAAGGCTTCGCAAAGCGCCATATTCCACAGGTACAAAGCGAGAGCGTCTTTCTTGTTTTCCTGCTTTCTGCGGTAGGGTTTAAGTCGGTATACCGAAATACTTTGCTGAATTTCCGAGAAAATTTCGTCTTCAGCACTCGATGTGGGGTCAGGTTGTGGCATAATTATCCTGTAGTCTCCAAACACAATTCCTATCCTGCTTTCGGGCAGTGACGAATTTGGAGTGTGTCTTTGAGGAGGTTCTCATTGCAAAATGGGAGCCTCCTCACTGCTTTTATATGTTCGTTTCTACCCGTCAATGGCTGTAGAATTCCGTCCCTATAGTCTTATGTCCGGGCACAGTATGCGCTAGAGGCGGAATATCAAACAGAGCGAACTGCCCGTCATCTAAGGCGGGTAAATCCTCCTCCTGCATTGGGGGCGATTCTAAGGACGCGGGGCGTTTCCTTACGACGGCGAACTGTTCAGGGACTTTTGGGGACATTGGCGCGGGGTTTGCCTCTGGCGGCGGTTGCACATCAGGGGGCGCGGTGGCGACGGTTTCGGGCGTTTCTACAGGCAAATCGCCGTTTTTTTCCCTATTATAGTCACACTGTGGAGAAAATAGGCTGGGCGCTACGTCGGCGGGGGCTATTGTATCGGCAGGAGCCGTTTCCTTTTTGGGTTCGGAGGCATCGGCTTGCGCGTCCTTGAAATGATAACCGCAGTTATCATTTGCCTTTTTCGGTGTAGGTTCTTCCGCCTGTTCGCCGTAGTGAGGGATACGGGCGGCGAGTTTTGTGGTAATGGCGGCGAGTATCTCGCTATTCATGCCGCTTTTCGCTATCTCCATGCCAAACGCCACCATCGCCTCGTGTCCTAGAGCCTCTCCAATTTTTTCGAGAGCGATTTTAGCGTAGTTGGTTTTACGCGCCTGTTTTTTAATGCCGTGTTCCGTCTCTAGTCTCTTAACAACCGCCGCCTCAGAGCTGTACTTGCGTTCCTCCCATTCGTGGCAAAACTTCTCTTTGATGGACTTATCTACAGGCGCAAGGGCGCGTATTACGTTCTTCGGCATTTCAGGATGGGGTTCCAGTCCGTCGATTTGCCAACCCGACACCATAGAACCGTAGTTTTTGATGGTGTAACATTCGGTTGAAATTTTGTTCCCATCGGCATCCTTAGCGGAAAACACGTCGCACACAAGCCCCCACCCCGTTCCGTAGGGGGCTGTAGCCATGACATCGTTATACCAAACGCCCGCCGCCCAAGCCCAAACGCGGTTGAAGTCGGTTCTTGCATTTTGAAGAGCCTGCCCGCGTCCTCTAAGCCTAGCCAGAATCTCCACGCCGTCCGCTTCTGTGACTGTCTCCTCCGCTTGCGCTTCATTGGCGGGGGCTTCCTCCTGTGGAGTTGTTCCGTAGGTTTCTCCGTTGTTTCCGCCCTCTTCGCTATCAAAGGACTCTTCCTCCACCTCCTTGAAATGATAACCGCAGTTATCATTTGCCTCTTCTTCCTCTTCGGGGGCATCGTCAAACTCTCCCGCGCCTATCGCCTTTACTTTGTGAATGAGCGTCGAGAAGGTCTTCCCCGATTCGCCTTCGTAACGAGCGGTAGGGGTGTAGAAGGTCGCGCATCCGGTCGCCGCCTTATCTACCGTCATTTCTCCGTAGAGTTGCGCCCCGCGTCGTTCATCCCACTTGTCGCGCATAAGCCCGGACTGACGAAAGAGGGCATCTATCCTGCTTGCATCGCCGCCCGTCCAGAAAGACAGCAGATAGCACAGGGCTTCATCGGCGTTTGATTGGGAGCCGTACCCCTCCGCTTGCCAGTTCCCGCGCCAGAGGTTCGCGAATCTGCTTCCGTTTTTTGCTTGCGTCGCCTTTTCGATAAGGTCGCGGTCATTCAGGTTAGAGGGCGTTTGCGGGGCGCGGGGCGCTGTGGCGGGTTTCTGCTTCTCTGGGAATAGCCACGCATGAAGTTGGTTCAGGTCGTCTTGCGCGTTGCGTATGGGGCTATCAAGCAGGGCGTGTCCGGTGATGGTGAGGTAGCGCCCCGCATTGTATATCTCTACGCCGCGAGGGTCGTCTTTGCATCGCCCCGCAGGTTTGCTTCCCATGACGAACAGGCGAAGCCCCGTCCCGGAGGGAGAGACCTCCGTATAGGTTCCCATGTTTCCGATGATAGTGTCAGCCAGCGGGGTGAGTTCGCCCGTCTCTACGTTACGGCATTTATCGAGGTCAATGCCCGTTATGCCGACTTCTGGGGAGAGTGCGAAGCCGATACCGTCGTATTCGCCCGTCTGGTAGGCGCGGAGAGCCTCTTCGTAGCGCGACCATGTGCGTTCGTTGGTTGAAGAGCCTTCGCCGCCTGTTCGGGCGTTGTAGGGGATTTTTGTCCATTTTCTATTCTTCCAACTGTAGCGCCAGACCAACCAGCGGGGCAGGTCTTTCAAGAATTGGGGAATATCATCGGGTTTGACGGGTAGGGCGGTAGGTCGGGGGGGGGGCTTTACGCTTTGCATCGGTTCGCCCCCCTTGCGCGTAGGTCAACACGTCGCGAACGGTGGCGCGGGTCTGGTGGGGGTGCGTTCTTCCTGCGCCACAGTTCCGCTTTAATATAGAGCGCTAGGGGGTGGCGGGTATCGAGCGTCGGGTCGTAGCATTGGAGAAGTCTACTCGCGGGGTCGTTGAGTAGAAAGGAGAGAGTTCGGGGCGAGAGGAGAGTTAAAGCCTCATCGCAAAGCAAAAGAATATCGTTTTTCACGCCGCTTTAGTCCTTGAAAACAAACGCGCCCCTCCTTATTAGCAGTAAGTTGGGGCGCTATTACCTATATTCAATGTGGACTAGACATTGCGGACGCGGTTAACGATGCACAAACAGCGGTGTGGCGGGGACTTCACAAGAAAGCCTTCCTGCCAAAATTTAATGAGCGTCGCATATAGTCCAAAAGAGTACAGGCTCGCTTCCCCTGCTAAGAGAGAGCGATTCAATGACACAATTGGCGTATGCTTCGTTCCGAAATCTCTTGCAAAACTTGACTAATTTATTCATTGACATAATAAATAAAGTAGTCTATAATGAAGATGTTCGCAACAACAAGGAGAACACCAGAAAAGCGCCCATCTTTAGCGAGAGGGGGCGTTTTTCTCTTTAATTGTGGAGTCGATTGAAACTCATATTAAGAATAGCGCCCCTAATTGTAGTTGTCAAGAGCGGAATGAAAACAATTCGTTCCTAAATATGGAGTCCCGCTATTTAATGTCCTTGACATAATAGTTTTTATTATGTCAAGGACATTTTGTCAAACACTTCCCTTAATTGTACAGGATTTTCAGCACTCCGCCCCTCATCGTCTCCAAAACTGCCACCACGCGCCCCCCTGCTTGCCCTGTCCTGCTTCCGCCGTATCTTTACCCGTTTCGCTCTGGGGAGCCGCCCCAATCGCCACACGTTGACGAAGTTCTAAGAGTTCATGCT
>JAPLCR010000111.1 GCA_026392135.1 Armatimonadota bacterium | reverse complement strand
TTTCGCTACTCCTCCTCGAAACTAATCGCTCGCGAGGGCTTGGATACTACGAGAGTGTCCAGCGTCCCTTTGAGGTTCGAGAACCCCTCGTGGAGAGAGGTTCTTAACGCGGCGGAGGTACGCAGGGTCTGCGCGTCCACTCCGCTCAGGAGTTCTTTCGCCCTCTTGACGACGCTTGCTAACTCCGTGTCGTCCGTAAGGTTTCTCGCATCGAAGGTCTCCAGAAACTCGCTCATGTTCGTAACCAGAGTGTTCTTGAAGACTTTCGGCTTCGCGTTCTTGTTGTTCCCGCTCAACCTGTCCACCAGGTGCTGAACGAGTTCCGACAGGTGGGTGCGGAGGAGAGCGCGCACTTCGTCCAACGCCTCCGCCCACTGTCGCTCTGCCTTCTCCTGCTCTTTGCGGAACATCTCGTGACTGACCGTCTTGAGGGTTCCGGGAACGGAGAAGGCGATGTACCTCCACTCCATTCGGAAGTTGGCTTCCATCCGCTCAGTGGAGGGGTAGTCGCTCTGGTTAAACGCCGCTCGTAGCCGTTTCTGCGCCTCCTCGATAAGCGAAGGGTAAGCCGCAACAAACGCAGTGACGAGTTGCTTCCTCGTTTCTGCGAAGGCGTTGAGTTTCGCTTCCACCTCCTCCACCATCCCCAGCGGAACGAGATAGACTCCCTCCTTGAAGAGCGAGGGGAGGCATCTCGTGTAGAGATAGCGTCGAATCTCGCCGTCGTAGTGGGCGATAGTCTTGAGGTGTTCGCAGGAGAGGAGAATCTTCTGCGCCGAAATCAGGTCTTTGTCGGCATCCACATCCACCAGCGAAGCGGAGAGTTTGCGTCGGTTACCCGGCTTTCGGAGGGATACCGCCAGACAAATTGCCTTCTCGAACAGGTCGGGAGTGGTAGTAGTAGGTATCGCAGGAGGGGGAGTGGAAGCGGGTTCCTGCACGTGCGCGACGCTCAATTCAACAGGTGGAGGAACCCCGTTCTTCTCCACTTTCGTCGCTTTGGAAGTAGCTGTTGGCGCTTCCAGAGTTGTCGTAGTCATCTTGTCTCATGTCCTTTCGTGTCAGGTCTGTCGTGTTGGGATGGGAAATTGACACGCCTCCCGAACCCATGTTGTTGCAACCAGTCGCGCTCTGCAATTAGTGCGTCGTTTCGGAGAGGGAACGCTCCTAACGCGGGACCGCCTACCGGACTCAAATCGGCTACCCACTCGGTTCCCTGCGGTTCGACGTGGGTAGCGCGTTGTAGAGAGCCGCTCCCTAACTCCATGAGGGGAGCGAGAGCGTCGTCCCACAGGAACAGGAGTATTCCGTCAGGCGCGATGTCGAGCAGGCAGGCGTTGTCGGCTTTGTTGGCGATACTCCTTCGTCTTCTCATCTTTGGTGGTCTCTCCTAACGCTCTCTCTATGCCTTCGGTGAGGGCGTTGCATCCAGAGCCAATATGTCCCTGAACCTCGACCTTCACCTCAGCTTCTTTGTCTATCGTGATAACTATCGTCTCCATGAATAACTCCTATCTCTTCGTGCAGACGAGGCGCAGAGAGCCGTCCTGTTGCACGGACTGCGTGACGCGGTAGCCCTGCTTTCTCGCCTGTTTCGTAGCGACTTGAGCGGAGTACTGCTGGCGAAGGCGACCCGCTTGCTTGCCAATCGCCTCCTCCAGTCCATACCCGCCTGCCCAGAAGTCGTACATGAGGGTGTAGCCGGGTTTGCCATCTCTGCGCTTCACTACCCCGACCTCGTAGGCTTGCGCGTTGTTGCGGATACGGAGCGCATGTTCGCACTTTCCCATGTCCTCAATGGTAAAGCCTTCCGGGAGGGGATAGTCTCCGACGTGTCTGCCGTACCAGCGAAAAGTCTGTTGACCTTCCACAAACTCAAGACCCAAAGTCTTGCAGGCGGCTTTGAGCGCCTCCAAGTCCTTGATATGCACCTCCACCGTAGCCACATGGCTCATGGCGATAACTCTCCTTTCTACTCTTCAAAGTCAATGAGACGCCCCTTCTTCTCCGTTTTGGAAGAGGAAGAGGCGACAGATTTGGTCTGTTGCGCTTTTGGTTGAACGGATATTATTGGAGTCGTAGTATTGCTTCCTGCGATACCCAGTCTCTCCGCAACCTCTAGCGCCGTGAGTTTTCCCAGCAGAATGCTCTCCACAAAGGGAGCGACCTGCCGTGTGTGTTTGCAACCCCGCTCCTGCCCCGCCCTCTTAAAGATGAATCCGGGGCAGTTGCACGAGAGGGTCGCCACCTCGTCTAATGTGGTTTCGTAGGTCGTGGAACCCGACGAGGAGGGAAACGCCCATGCGCCTACGACATTGAGTGTCATGCCAAAGTCCCTCCTTACTCGGTGCCAAAGGCGCGACTTCCAGCGGGCGGGTTGGAATGGTTCTTGTCGAAAACGCCGGGATACGAGGCGCTGACAAACCGCCCCTGCGCTTGACTTCGCAGATTATCTATCTGGTCTGCGGCGCTTTTACTCACAGGAACAATGTAGGCGGAAGCTTCTACGAGTGAGCAGTCCAGCCTGTACGCCAACTCGCAACACTGCTTTATCTCCGCGCCCGTCCAACCCTCATTCGGGGGCAGTGCGAGACTCTCATCTTCCAAACCTTCCAACGAAACGCCGTACTTTCTGAGATAAATGTCCCAGATAACCTTGCGCTCTTCGCTGTCTGGCAGATCGAAGAACATCGTGACCTCCTTGAATCGCCTTCGTATCTCAGGAGCGAGAGCGGAGAGAGAGTTGCAAGTGGCGACAAACAAGGCGCGTCCTTGAGAGACGGCTTGCACCACATCCAACGCCATCCTCAAGTTGGTTTCGCTCTCTCCTACCAACGAGGCTTTCATGCCGGATAGGTCGAAGGAGATAGTCGGAATACCAACCGTGTTGCCAATCGCTTTCGCAACCGCCGACTTCGCCGCGCCGGGAGGTCCCAGGAAGAGACAGCCCTGCGCTTCTCTGTCCTGCATCCATGAGAGGAGCGTTCCCAGAAAGGACTGCGATACGCCGGAACTATCTCCCATGGAGCCAGCCAGAGCCTTCTCGATTTCGTCAATGAAGACGACAGCGCGAGGAGGCTCTTTGCCGTTCACGAGGCGGGTGAGGAATGTCTTGGCGTTTTGCACTCCGCCAATATCGGCGAAGGTTTCGCCCCCTCGCCATACCGAAAGTCCCGGAGTCTGTTCAATCATCTGGCGTTTTCTCTCCCAGAGGGAGGGAATATCCAGTCCGTTGGGAGTTATGGAGAGCGCAATCGCCTGTTCCGCAGGAAAGGCGGACAAGCCAATCGTCGCGTCCACCGCATGAAGAACAATCTCTTCTGTCAATTCCGGTAGGGTCGTTACCACCTGAGCGCACTCGTACTGAGCGCGAACAAGGTTAGCCAACTGCTCCGAGTTGGGCAGAGCCTCTTCCAACACCCAGACATCCTGCACCAGTTCGGCGGGTAGGCAAAGAACGGGACACAGCAAGACGAGGGTTCGCTTGTTGCTCTTGTACAAATCGCGCAGGTTCCAGATGGCTTGAGCGATAGCGGGTTGCTCCGTGTATCTATGCGCGTTGCACAGAAACAAGATAGAGCGCTCCGGTAGTTTCGCCGCCATTATGAGAGCCTCCACCGGGTTCTGGCTCACCTCTATCGCCTCAGAACCAAACAGAGCGAGAGCCGAAGTTCCCGCCTCATTAACGCCAGCGAGACCTCGGATGAGATCCCACTGGAGGAAGGGCGGCGGGTTCTCTTCAAAGCCGGAAACAAGAGTTTCAATCGTGGAAGCCGGGTCGGGAGTGCGAATCGCTATGAGCGGAGTGCTTACCCGACGGGCGGCTTTGAAACGGTTCAATAGACAAGACATAGTTGTCAAACCTCCTAAAGTTCAAGTTGTCAATGTGTCGAGAGGGAGAGAGTTTCCAATAAGGAAGCATCCCCTCTGTTCTCCTTGAGCGTATCCGGGAGGCGGTCTGCCTGACAATTGCCGTTGCTTGCACGCAACGCGAGTCGCTCTTACACAGTTCAAGACATAAGCTGGCTTCATAACGAGCAACCAAAATGCGGTCTCGTTGGAACCTGACAGGAAAGGTTTAGTGAAGAAAGGAGCGAAGCAGGATGTCTCAAGTGGTAATTGAAGTGCGGGGAGGAGTGTTGGAAAACATCTACTCCGACGCCAATGAGGTTGAGATTGTGATTGTGGATAGAGAGAGCGGGGAAGTCGTTCTACAGGCGCATACAATAGCGCCCTCCTGTCTCTCGGAACTTCCGCCTGAGATTCTAGAGGCGATGTCTGCGGGTATGCACTCTACAACCAGAGAGGCGGTGGCGGTATGAAGTTCGTGAAGTGGGTGACGCTCACCCCGGAGGAGCGAGAAGCCGTTGGCGGAGGCGTTAAGCAAAGCGGCTCAAGAATAATTTCATTTCCCGCCCTAAAGGAGCATACGTTTACGGTCGTTTTGACTAATGGAGCGGAGTGCGCCGTGAACTACATCCGATACGGAACGAAGTCGCACAGGTACCAGTTCGGCTCTCCCGTCTGCCAACGAATCTGGCATAGCGAGCCGCTAGCGGGAGGCGTAAACGGGATTGAGGAGAAGGGAAGAGAACTCGCCCCCCAAGCCTTTCGGTTGGCGCAACAGGCGGAACAGAAGGAGATGAGGCGCAAAACGCCGCCGACAGGAACTAACTTGAAATCGCAGGGAGTTCCACAACTGAACCCAAAGAGCGCAGACTCGCAAGCGGGACTCTACTCGGTCTGTTTACGCCATTCCAGCGGGATGTTGGTTCCACTCGGCACTTGCTACGAAGAACCAGAGAAGGCGTCTCATGATTTGCAGAGCGGGGCGCATAGGCAAGTCACCCTGTATGGAGAACAGCGCATTGTAGTTGGAATCTGTTGTCGCTACACCCGGCAGTGGAAAGAGCCGAGTCTTATCGCCCTTCCCGTCAAGCCTCCTGAACCAGAGGAACCAGAAAAGCCAGTCAATAAACCGACGCGACGGACACGCAAACCACAATAGCTACAAAAGAGAACCTCTTCCCTCCCGGCGTATATCAACGTCGGGATTTTTCTTTTTGCGGTGACGTTGCCTGTACGCAACTCAAATTGTTGTTTTGTCGCAGGCTTTCTACGCTGGTTTTGGCAAGGGGTAGTCATTTCTAACCTCTTTCCAAAATATTTGGGTCTATGGGGAAGTTAGTGGGTTCCCCATGAAATATGCCATACTTTGGGATGATGCAAGATACGGAACTATACCGCCAAATTCTAGGTCTTGAG
>JAPLCR010000184.1 GCA_026392135.1 Armatimonadota bacterium | reverse complement strand
TAAGCCCTACTTTTTGTTACGAAACCCCGATTTTTTGGCGAAGGTATTGATTTGAAGTGTCTATTTTATAGGGAGTATCGGCTGAAAGATCTGTTTTCCTATCGAAAACGAGCAATCGTAATGAGATAACACGCCCAAGCAAAGAAAACCCACAAAGGTTGCTTGATTTTTTGCAACTCCTTGTGTTATTATGGATATACAAAACCTCCGCTTGTCTCGCTTTGGTGGCACCATCACCCTGAAGCGAGACAGATTACCAAATACAAACCGCCTCAAAAGAAACAACGGAGCCTTACGGCATATTTGTGTCGCCCCCTCAGCCGAAGTTTTCTTTAGGAAAAGGAAGTCTCTATGCCTTGTGAATGGAAGAGCCTTTCGTTACGCCAACGTGGGCGTACTGCTGTCGTCACTACCCTCGTAGGACTAACTTGTCTGTTCGGATGGCAACTCTCGGCTTGTGCCGATGCCGCCGCCGATGCCCGTGCCGCCGCCTATCGCAAGTTTAGTGGGCAAGTTAGCCTCAAGAACCTGCGCGATAGCGTAGACAATCTGTCCAGCTTTGGTGCGCGTATTGCTGGGTATCCTGGCAATATCAACGCAGGCGACTACGTAGAGGAGCAGTTTAAGCAACTAGGGCTTTCCAACGTCCAATCCGACCTATTCGACGTTACCATTCCTTTCGATCCCTCCGTAGAAGACCCTTCCAAAGGTGCAAGTATCGAACTCCTCAAGGGAGGACGTTTCAAGCAGAACAGAACTTTTCACACCTACCCGCTCTGGCCCAACCTCATCCGTACCTCCATGCTTCCCGCAGAAGGACTCACAGGACCCCTCATCTACGTGCGCGATGGTAAGCTACGCAATTTTAATGGTAAAGACGTAGATGGCTCCATTGTTATGGTGGATTTTAACTGCGCCGCAGAGTGGATGAACGCTCCCCGCTTGGGAGCAAAAGCAGTCATCTTTGTTGCTCCTGAAAGCACGATGCGCGGTGAGGCAGAGAGTAAGTACATCTCTATCCCCATCAAAATCCCGCGATTTTATATTACTCAGAAGGAAGCCGCTCCGCTCCTCGCTGCCTGTGCTGGTGGGCAACCCCCAGTGGTAAACTTGAAGTGCGATATGCCGTGGCTTACCCGAAAAGCAAAAAATATTACAGGATGGATTGAAGGAACCGATCCCAATTTCAAAGACCAGATAATCGTTGTACAGTCCTACTACGATTCTATCTCCGCTGTTCCTGGTCTCTCTCCGGGGGCGGAGAGTGCTTGCGGGTTTGCGGCAATGCTAGAGACGATACGTACCTTCAAAGCCAACCCGCCCAAGCGAAGTATGATGTTTGTGGCAACGAGTGGACACTTTCAAGCGTTGCAGGGCATACGCGAATACGTTGATAAGCACATTGAGCAGTGGCAACCTGCCGGATGGTTCCAAAAAAAGACTGAACCAGTCAAAAATATCTATCTCTGGATAGGGTTAGACCTCTCCAGTCAGACGCGCTCCTTCGGCATCTTCTATAAAGGCTGGTTCTATGACTACCGCGAAGATATTCAAGGGCGTTTTAGCGACATTGCCCGTGTCTGCCGTGAAAATGCAGAGAAGGTGGGCAATGTACTTGGCTTCAACTATAAACGCTTCTTCAACGACGGCGTGAATCCGGTTGATGGTAAGAACTGGCGTAACTTTATATCAGGGCGACCTGCTTTCGATTCTGAAGTCGTTACGATGGCAGGGGGCAACGGTATCACCTTCGCCTCAACCGATGATAGCCGCGCTCTGATAGACACTCCCTTTGACCGCCCTGAATATGTGAATATCGCGAATCTTGCTCAGCAGGTAAAGCTCATACACTGCCTGATGTGGCACATCGTGACGGATACGAACGAACCCGGCGACGTGAAAATGCAGCGTATGCCCATTACAGAACCCTCTAAGTGGTCGCGTATGGCACTACAAGGCGGATTTGCGACGGTGCAGGGGCGCATTCAGATGTTCAACCCCAAAAAATCGTTCATCGCAAGCTCTGACCCTGCCCTCAAAGGTTCGCTTGTCGTTGTTCGGAACCGCAATAAGTCCTTTATGGGCGTGCGCGGTAACATGATACAGGCAGCAGATGGCAGTGAGATAGACTTCGCCCCCGATTTGGGTCCCACCGGGGCGCGTTATGTGCCACTAGACGTAATGGTGACAACTTCTGTGCGCGAAACGCCCATTATTGTGTTCAAATGCGTGGCAACCGCTATCTACGACCTCGTTGACCAGCAGTCCCTTCGCTCCCTTACAGGTATCGATGTTTACGATGGGAAGAGCGATGGCGAACCGCGTATGTTTGGTTATGCAATCGACCCTCTTGACCCAAAGCTAGTTGGCTCGTATGTGGAGGATGTCGCGGTAATTTTTGCGGAGCCAGGGTCACGCTTGAAAATCGCAATGACGAGTGGTCCAGCAAATATCCGCCTACTGCTTATCAACTCGCGCTATAACGTGAAAGACCCCTTTAACGCGACAAACAGCAAAGACTTTAGTCCCGAAGGGGTGGGGTACTTGGTTGCTGGAAGCGCGAAGGAGCGGCAGCAAGCCGACTTAATGGGATCGGTAGAAGAGAAAGCGTATAACGCCGCGGATGAAATCGCTCGCTCTGGTGCGATTTACGACACCGCCCTCCATGTCGCAGAAGATATGTGGAGGTTAGACGACTTCCGTATGCAACGCCTTGCAAAGTACCGCATCTTGAGCATGACCGGAGACGAGGGTGTTTCAGGTCTGCACAATCGGGCACGCGAGGCGATTGATAAGGCGTTGAAAGCGAAATCCGAGAAGGACTGGGAGAAGTTTGATGCCTACTCCCGCGAGGCGTGGGGCTTGGAGAGCAGGGCTTACCCTGATGTGCAGAAGATGGCGATGGATGTCGTGCAAGGTGTTCTGTTCTACCTTGCACTACTACTGCCTTTCTCGTTCTTTGCGGAACGGCTACTGTTCGGCTACTACGACCTGAAGCGGCAGTTGACGGTAGCAACCATTATTTTCCTAGCTATTTTCCTACTGTTCTCAAAGATACACCCTGCCTTTGAAATCACAATGAACCCCGTGATTGTCCTGCTCGCCTTTGTAATGCTTGCGCTTTCAGTAATCGTGATTGCGCTTATCAGCGGTAAGTTTGAAGAGCAGATAAAGGCGATGAATCAGAGTGTTAGTGGAGTACACAAAGCCGATATTGGGCGTGTGTCGGTAGCAATGGCGGCATTTAGCCTCGGTATCTCAAATATGAGGCGGCGTTTGACGCGCACCCTACTCACCTGTACGACGCTTGTCCTTCTCACGTTTACCGTTCTCTCCTTTACCTCCGTGGTTCAGACAATGAGGTTCAATCAAGTTCCCGCTCCGAGTGATAGGGGACCCCGCTATAACGGTATCATGATTCGTACCGCTATGTGGGATCCGCTACAAGAGCCAGCCTACCGTCTCCTTGCAGATGAGTTTTCGCGTGACCATGCCGTTGCTCCTCGTGCCTGGTTCTTTGGCACGCAGTTAGGCGAGCAGTCTTTCCTTACCCTCAAACGTGCTGACCGCCAGTACGATGCGAAAGCACTCTGCGGGTACAGTCCCTCCGAAGCAAAGCTAACACGACTCTCCGACGCACTTCTGACCGATGAGAAGGGCAAACCCTTGGGGCGTTGGTTCCAAGAGGGTGATGTCTACACGGTTTTACTGCCGGATGCGATGGCAAGCGCGTTACGTATTGACCCTGCCGATGTAGGCAAAGCAAAAATTATCTATAGCGGCGTGCAATACACTGTAATTGGTATCCTCGATTCGCAAAAGCTGAAAGAGATTGCCGACCTAGATAACGAAATTCTGACTCCTGTTGACTTCATTGCGATGAACAAAACGAACAAAGGCGGCGGCGGCAACGATCAGGGCTTCAAGGAGTATACTCACCTTGAGCCGGACATGGTCTTCTACATACCCTATCAGACGGCGGTAAACCTCGGCGCAGAGATTCGCTCTATTGGTATCGATTTCGGCGACCCCAAAATGGTTATGGATAGGCTAAACCCCCTCATGCACCGCTTAGGGCTGAACCTCTACGCGGGACGCATCGATAAGCCGAACGCGGCTGTTCCCTCCGAGAGAGGCACGATAGACCGCTACTCCTCTATCGCCTCTACATCGTCGAAGGGGATGGAGATGGTCTTCTTCCCGATACTTATCGCATCGCTTATCGTCTTAAATACGATGCTCGGCTCCGTCTACGAACGTGTCAAAGAGATTCATATCTTCTCGTCCATTGGGCTTGCCCCTAGCCATATCGGTATGCTCTTCATCGCAGAGTCACTGGTCTACGCGATATTTGGCTCAGTCGCGGGCTACTTGTTAGGGCAAGCGACGAGTAAACTGCTGGTCTTCACGGGCTGGCTCCCCGACCTCTACCTGAACTTCTCTAGTGTGAGCGCGGTACTGACGACGCTTATCGTTGTGGGAGTTGTGCTTCTCTCGACTATCTATCCCGCCCGAAAAGCCGCCGAGGTGGCAACACCCTCCTCAGACCGCAACTGGCGTATCCCCGACCCAGATAACGACGACTGGCGCGTTCCGCTTCCGTTCGCCGTGACGGGTGACCAAGCGTCCGGCTTAAACGCCTTCCTAGGAGAGTGGTTCCAAGCGTATGAGGAGTATAGTATTGGCGACTTTGTAACGCAGGGCGTAGTGCGTGAGGAGTTTACCTACAACGAGAGTAAAGCCTATCGTATACGGTGTATGACGTGGCTTGCGCCGTTCGACCTTGGCGTGTCGCAGAAAGTTGCCATTGAGACGCTTCCTACCGATACGCAGGATGTTTTCGAGATAGTACTGCTCATTCATCGTGAATCGGGAGACATTACGAACTGGAAGCGGGTCAACCGCCGTTTCCTAAATACACTTCGTAAGCAGTTCCTTATCTGGCGTACCCTAAAACACGCCGACAGGGAGCGCTATCTTATGGAGACAGACTATGTGGACAACCCTGAACTCTCTGAGCCTGCTGGAGGTGTTGCGTAAATATGAACAAGCGATTTTTGAGCGTTGCACTGGCAGGTATGGTTATGGCGAGTATTGTGGCGTGCAAACCTACATCGCCTACATCGCCCACCGCTCCTCCTCCGCCCGTAGAGACAGTTAAAGCGACTAAGGAGAGTGATGAGGTTGTTCTTGGGGGAGACCCTGCGGACACCCTATTGAAGGCAGGGCAGAAAGCACCCGACTTTACGCTTACGCTCAAGGGCGGTAAACAGATAGTCTTGAAAGAGGTGAAGGCAGGGCAGAAAGCACCCGACTTTACGCTTACGCTCAAGGGCGGTAAAAAGATAGTTTTGAAAGAGGTGCTTGCGAAGGGTAAAGTACTACTTGTGAACTTTTGGAGCGTCACTTGAGGCACGTGTCGTGAGGAGTTACCTCACCTCGAAAACGTGTACAAACAGCTACACTCCAAAGGTTTAGAGATGGTCGCCATAAACATAGGTGACGAGAACTCCGAAGTAGACAAGGTTTGGAATAAGGAAAGATTTACTATCCCCGTTGCCGATAAGGGCGACAAAATAGGGGAGAAGTACAACGCAGTTACGCCTACCAACTACCTTATCGTTTCTGACGGCAAAATCGTTAAAGCGAAAATTGTATTTCACGAGGCGGAGCTACTAAAAAGTTTGGCAGATCTGGGTGTGCAGTAAATAGAGCGCGATTTAAGAAGGGAGAAGCCAGAGCGTGGCAGACAATGAGATAGCGCGACTTCGAGAACTCGTTGAAGAGGAGACTCGAGAAGAGGGGGACGAAAACGTAGAGACCCAGTTTGAAAACGGTTTTAGCAGTAAAACCGTTGTGGGTGCTCTCTTCGTCAGCTTTATTATGCTTCCCGGCGCGCTCTATCTTGGGCTTGTGGCGGGACAGGGCTTGGGCCCAGCGGCAGAGTGGGTAACCATTGTCCTTTTCGCGGAGATAATGCGACGCTCCTTCTTGCCTATGAAGCGGCAAGAGATCTATATGCTCTACTACGTCGCCGCCGCCCTTACCGGCATCATGGCAGACAGAGGAATTTCAGGAGGCCCTTTTGGACACCTCATCTGGAATCAGTACTTTATACAGTCGCCTTCCGCAAGTATTGTCGCCCACGATATTCCGAGTTGGGTGGTTCCTCCCGCAGGCTCCGTCGCGCTACAGAATAGAACCTTTTTCGACGCGGCTTGGGGCGTACCCATCCTACTGCTTCTTTTGAATGAGATTTTAGGTCGTTTCAACTCGTTGAGCGCAGGCTATTTTCTTTTCCGCGTGACCTCTGATATTGAGCGGCTGCCCTTCCCAATGGCTCCTGTCGCCGCGTCTGGTGCTACGGCATTAGCAGAAGCCGCGAGTAAAGAGGAGTCTTGGCGATGGCGTATCTTCTCGATTGGAACCGTTATAGGGCTTGTTTTTGGCTTCTTCTACATCGCTATTCCGGTCTTTACGGGAGTTGTGTTTAACAAGTCATTCACCCTGATTCCTATTCCATTTTTCGACTTGACTATCAATACAGAGGGCATACTTCCCGGTGCTGTCACAGGTATTTCCGGAGACTTGACAAAGGTGCTGACTGGCTTTGTTATTCCGTACCCTATTGTACAGGGTTCACTGGTCTCATCTGTTGTCTGCCGTATTCTCCTTGCTCCGTTTCTCCAAAAGGCAGGACTGTTTGGCGACTCTGCCTCAAGCGGATGGTCACCCGGCATGGATGCTATTATTACGAAGCAGGCAACTGACATTAAGTTCTGGCTCTCCATTGGGATAGGGCTACAGATTGCGGTTGCGGTGATAGGTTTCTATCAGGTAATAAAAGCCTTTAAGAACCTCAGAGCGCAGTCGAAGGGTAGAGGACTGGAGATAAAAATTCCGAAAGGGCGCGGCGATTTAGCACTCTGGATACCTCTTGTCATCTGGCTTTCCGTCACAAGCATCTATATTCTGCTGTGCCACTACCTACTTAGTATTGGACCCAATTCTGCACCCGGAAACAAGCACTTTCCGCCCTCCGTACTGCTCGGTCTTCTTGTATTCTACGGGATTATCTGGTCGCCAATCAACTCTTACGTCTCTGCCCGAATGATTGGGCTTACAGGTACAGGGGTCTCCTTTCCGTTCTTGAAAGAGGTCTCTATCATGAAGTCTGGCTACCCTTATGCCGACATCTGGTACGCGCCGATACCTCTCAACGACTACGGGGCATTTGCTCAGAAATTCCGCGAAATTGAGTTGACGGGAACGACCTTCACGAGTGTGATTAAGGTGGAGGCGATGATGTTCTTTATCATCGTTCCTGCGAGCTTCATCTTTTGGGCGTTCTTCTGGCATACCAGCCAGATACCGTCTGGACAACACCCTTACGCACAGAAGTTTTGGCCCATTAGTGCGACGTGGCAAGCCATGTTCAACACTATCAACCGTCAAGATAGCGGCATAACATGGGTACGTGAAGCGATTAACTTCCCGCGTATCGGCGGTGGTGTCGCGGTGGGACTACTCCTATTCGGGGCGGTGAAGATGTTCCATGCTCCAGAGCTGTTCTTCTATGGACTGATAGGAGGATCCGGTGCGTTCCCGCACGATGTGATACCGACATTCATAGGGGCATGGCTCGGGCGTAAGTACTTTGCACGCCGCTTCGGAACAGATAACTGGCGAATGTACACTCCTGTCTTGCTTGCCGGATTTGCGTGTGGTACAGGGCTTATCTCGATGGCGGCGATTGCTCTTGCCCTGATTGCTAAGTCGGTGAACTACCTACCTTTTTAGGGGATACCCTTACCCCTTTCCTGCTCCTCCCCAGTGCGGGGAGGAGCAAACGTAATGTATTGTAAGACTTTACTGTTTCGCGCAAGCCTTAGGAGAACAGGGGCATTCCAAGCCTCCCCGCTCGTGAAGATGTTGGTGTGAAGGTAAGGTCAAGGGCGGAAATACTGGAGTTATGAACCTGAATCCACAAACGATAACGATGATTGTGACGGTGGTAGGCTTTTTTGCAGTAGATGCCTTCGTGGTTGGCTACATACTGGGTAGGCGTACTCTGCAAGGCTCTATCGGTGATAAAATTGTCCTTATGGCGTGTGTCGTACTTACGCTCATGTTCGTCGGAGGCACGTTACCGCTCAAGGAGAAAATTGGGAGTGCAGTTATCGTACTGGGCGTTATTTTTGATACCTGCTTGTGCATTCCGCTATTAAGCGGTTTGAGTGCAGGTCGACGGCAACAAAAGGGGAATTCCATCTGGAATTCTACGACGTTCGTTACGTTCTTGCTTGTTGCACTCCTGCTGGGGTTTGTCCGTTCCAAAGCGATAAGCCTTTTGGAGACTGCTGGGAAAATGGGCTTCGGAGTTACCAACCCAGATGACAAGAAAGAGGAGCCTAAGGACAACCAGTCGTGTGCAGATAACCTGAAAAGCCTCTACATCTCGTTTAACTTCTACGTACGAGACTGGGACGCGCTCCCTCCTGCCAAAGGCTGGATGGACAATCAAGAGATCACCTCGAAAGTCACGAAGAATACGTGGTTTCACTGCCCTGTTATCTCAAATGGCAAGGACGACAAGTACGGGTACGCCTATAACGCAATGCTTGCGGGTAAGTCGCTCAACTTGGGTGGAAAAGATTTGAAAGAGATGCCGAACGCCGCGGCAACCCCACTCCTTTTTGAGACCGTGAATTTGGCGAAGAGTGTGGGGGAAGACAAGTCTGGTAAGCCGAACCGCCACTTAGGTAAGAGTTATACGCTCTATTGTGACGGCACAGTGAAAGCGGAAGAGTGAACCAATCCACAGAACTTCAGGCAGGCGACGTAGGTGAAGAGGAGATGCCCTCCTTAGACACAGCGTTGCAAACAGTGGTCGGTTGGCAGGGAGTACGTTGCGTACTTCCGCCCGACTGGAATGTTGCGGGATTTTCGATGGAGCGGGAGAGCGGGTATCTACGGATAGATGCCCCTTCAGACAGCAGCCTAACGGTACAGATACGCTGGACGGATGCAGGTGCCCCAGATGTCAAAACACCTTACCACGTCCTAGCAAAGCGTGTGCGGAAGCTACTTCGCAGACCGGAGCCTAAGCAGGCGCAAATTGACCTCAAGGCGAACCTCGACAAGTTTCTCAAGGAGATTGCGAAGCAGTCCAAGAAGTCAAAAGAGAAGTTGGATGCACACTCTAAGCCAGAGCGTGTGGAGCGCGAGGACGGTAAGCGGCGTTCGATAAACTTTTCGTGGAGTGGAGCAGGTAAGGGGCAGGGTAAAATCTGGCACTGTCAGGTTTGTAATCGGGTACTGGTGGCGCAGGTTGTGGGGATGGGCAAAGACCAAAACGCGATTGCGGCTATCGCCTCGCGCCTCTTTCAGTCGTTGGAAGACCATACTGAGGACGGGTTTGATCTGTGGGCTTTGTACGACCTACAAGTGGGGATACCAGATGGCTTTCGCCTCGAATCGCAAAAACTGCTTTCAGGCTATCTACATCTCGCTTTCCAACGCGGAGCCGAGCGGATTGTTGTGGATAGGTGGGGGTTGGCGAACATTACGCTAAAGAAATTCACGGTAGCAGAGTGGTTCGCAAACCACGCGCAAGTGAATCTGAGATCCCTGCAAAAGCGCGAAGAAACCCTCGCAAATGGGCATAATATCACAAGATTTAGCGGCAAACTGTCCGTTTTATCGCGGCTTGTGGCGATTAGGCAGGCACGTTTTTCGCTCCGTGGAGTGCCTACACGCTTTGAAGGCGGGGTGTGGCACTGCCCCGAATCTAACAAGATTTACTCCGTTCAGATATGGCGGCAGACACGCGCCGAGAAGATTTGGGAAGAGGTTCTAAGCCGATGCGTGTGCCACTGAAATGGAAACTCTATACGGCAGTTGGGCGATACTTGCCGTTTCTAAAGATAAAGCCTCCGGAAGTTGACCGCAAAGCCGCTATGACTCTACGCCCGGGGCGTAACTCACTTCTGACATGGGAGGCTCAAGAGAGTGGAAAGACTCTGCTCAAGGTTCCGGTCAATCTACAGTCAGGGCGAGTCAAGAAGCGTCTGGCACAGTGGATGAAAGTTCCTAATGAGCGTACGGTTGAGCTTGATGAGGTTGGCGCGTATGTGTGGGAGTTGTGCGATGGGAAACATACGGTTGAGCAGATTGTGCAGTTGACAGCAGGTGCGTACAAGATGAACCGACGTGAGGCAGAGGTCTCCGTCACTATGTTTTTACAGATGCTACACGAACGGAACTTCATCGGATTCTACAAGAGAACCGCGAAGAAAGCCCGGAAAGGTTGAGCGAGAGATGAGTGCAAGACAACCAGTAAAACCCTCCGACACAAAAGGGGGCATACAGAAGCAGATACAACTGCCCTTCAAAAAGGCGTGGCAGATCAGCCTTCAAGGGATTCGTATTCGTTGGATGCGCTCGCTCATCACGGCGAGCGGTATTTTTCTTGGAATTGCCTTCTTTAGTTTCGTTCGTACTGCCGGGCTGTTTCCGGTTGATATGTCGGACAAAGAGGCAGTTGCTGCCGCCAATCGTCAATCATGGCTTGCAATCATGGCACTTCTAGTCTGCTTTGTTGGGATTATGAACGCTATGTTAATGTCGGTTACGGAGCGTTTTAAAGAGATTGGAACCATGAAGTGCCTTGGCGCACTCGACAACTTTGTGGTCAAACTTTTTTTTATTGAGGCAGGTTTAATGGGCACGCTAGCCTCTCTGTTTGGATGGGTTCTGGGCTGGCTTATTATGGTTCTTCTGCATCTGGCTACCAAAGGCATTGAGGGGATGGCTACCTCTTTCTGGGCAGGTTCATTGCGTGAGCTGGTGCTATCCGTCGCCATTGGAGTAGTGATAACCCTGCTAGCCGCCGTTCCACCTGCCCGCCGTGCCGCCAAAATGCCGCCCGTCGCGGCTCTGCGTTCAGAAATTTAACGAGGAGGTGATTCAATAGTGTCAGCGCATGAGTATGTCGTCCGAACTAAAGGACTGGTAAAGATCTATACTATGGGTGATGAGGTGCTTCGCGCCCTCAATGGAGTCGACCTCGATATTCGACGCGGTGAATATATTTCGATAATGGGACCCTCCGGCTCTGGTAAGTCCACGCTGTTTAACGCCATCGGGGGCATGGATAGACCCGATGAAGGCTCGGTATTTATTAACGATGTAGACAT
Organism: Armatimonadota bacterium; assembly: GCA_026392135.1. Taxonomy (GTDB): domain Bacteria; phylum Armatimonadota; class Chthonomonadetes; order Chthonomonadales; family Chthonomonadaceae; genus CAIJLM01. The sequence continues at coordinate 1,304 of JAPLCR010000184.1, read as the reverse complement.
GGCACAGCTAGACGCTCGCGAACTCGCCTATCTACGCTGCCATACTATCGGCTACATCTTCCAGACATTCAACCTCATTCCTGTTATGACTGCGCTTGAGAATGTGACGCTACCTACGGTATTCGCAGGTATCTCCACGGATGAGGGCATTGAGCGCGGTATGGATCACCACCGACCTTCTCAACTCTCAGGAGGGCAACAACAACGCGTCGCGATTGCCCGTGCCCTCGCAAACAACCCCTCTATCATTCTCGCCGATGAACCTACTGGAAACCTCGACCTCAAGACTGGAGAGGAGATTATTGAACTCCTCCGCCAGCTGAACCGAGACCATGGTGTGACCGTTATCTCTGCTACGCACGACTATAAAATGGTCAACGTTTCTGACAGAGTGGTGTGGATTCGTGACGGAGTCATCGCGAAAATCGAAGAACGTGCGAACATTGACCTCCAAATAGGACAGATGCACGGCGGGGACTTCTAATCTGTGGCAAGGCTAAAGGGGGTAGGGCAGGGTAGCGGTATCGCCATCGGTACGACAGTCACTGTTCGTAGTGAGTCGGGAGTCCCGCTTCCCCCTGCCGTTCCTGCCTCCATTGCGAAGGTTATCGCCTCTCGCCGTTATACGGAAGCCCTCTCCGTTATCCTCGTGGCGGAAGAGTATGCTCATGCTTTTGCTATCGCCGGCACGATTCGCTGGGCAGAGGTTGCCGGCATTGTCGCTCAGAATCCATCCGCTAGTCTCCCTTCAACACGCCTCCCCTCTGTCGTTGGTGTTCCCGGAATTATGGACAGAGTAGAGGACGACCAACTTCTCCTGCTGGATGCTTCCAACGGTGTGGTACTTACCGACCCTGACCCAATAGAGATTGCCCACTATCAGGCAGAGTACGAGCGCCTTGTGCCCCGCCAGCGTATCTTCCTCGAAGAGCAGCACCTTCCTGTCAAGACCTCTGATGGTAAGCCTATTCAGGTTATCGCGCAGACAGCGTACTTAGAAGATGTGAACGTTGCGCTGCAAGGAGGCGCGGATTGCCTTCTTGTACAGCGGGTTTCGGGGGTAGGATTGGGCTTTCTTATGTCGGGAGGCTCTCCTCTCCTGCCCTTAGATGGCTCTGCCTCTGAACTCTCTGCCTCTTTTCGTACCCTCCTTGAAACTGCGAACGGTAAACCCCTCCTAATACCCGACTCTTACGAACTGGCAAGCCCTGCGCTACTCGCCTTCGCGAAAGGGGCGGACGCGACCCTGCTTCTCTCTCCTCGCGCTGACCTTGACGGGCTTGGTTTGACGGAGTACCGTGAAG
>JAPLCR010000094.1 GCA_026392135.1 Armatimonadota bacterium | reverse complement strand
GCCGTGAAGAGCGGTGTTGGTATTGCTGGGTGTCATGGAGGAATGTGCGACTCGTTCCGAGAAGCCACCGAATGGCAGTTCATGACGGGCGGACAGTGGGTATCGCATCCCGGAAATGATGGTGTAGAGTATGCAGTCAACGTGACTCGACCCGACCATTTTATTATGCAAGGAAGCGAAGACTACACCGTGAAATCGGAGCAGTACTATCTGCACGTAGACCCTGCGGTGAAAGTGCTTGCAACAACGCGATTCCCAAGCCCCGGCGCAGAGGGACCTCACTCCACCAACGACCCGTTTGATATGCCCGTTGTGTGGACGAAAATGTACGGTGCAGGGCGCGTATTCTACCACTCTGTAGGACACAACGCCGCAACAGTGGAACAGTCAGAAACACTGAATACTATTACTCGCGGACTGCTCTGGGCAGCTCACGCAGAGGAGTTGGCATAAAAAACAGGTCGGCAATTAAGCCGACCTGCGTAGTGCCGAAGGCGGGATTCGAACCCGCAAGGAGTTGCCCCCAGAGGTTTTTGAGACCACCGCGTATACCATTCCGCCACTTCGGCGAACAATACGCCCGTATTATACGGTAGAATACAGCGTGTGTCAACCTTAATTCAAGAGGAATTGTAGATAGAGGAGAGTGTTGGAACTATGGCGCGTGTCTTGCTAAAAGATTTGACAAAAACCTTTAATAAGGTTCAGGCGGTTAAGGGGATAAACCTTGAAATTCGTGACCAAGAGTTCATGGTACTTGTTGGACCCTCTGGTTGCGGTAAGACGACCGCCCTCCGCATGATTGCGGGTCTGGAAGAGTCTTCAAGCGGAGAGATTCATATTGACGACCGTGTTGTCAATGATGTCTCGCCCAAAGACCGCGATATCGCGATGGTTTTCCAGAACTACGCTCTTTACCCTCACATGACAGTCTACGACAACATGAGCTTCGGGCTCAAGTTAAAGCGTGAACCGTCTGGTAAGCCCTGGCCCTTGAACGCCAAGCGTACCTACTCCAAAGAGGAGATCGATAGGCGCGTTCAGCAAGCTGCTGAAATTTTAGGCTTGAAGCCCCTGCTTCAACGCAAACCCAAAGAGCTATCGGGAGGGCAACGGCAACGCGTTGCACTAGGGCGTGCTATTGTACGTCACCCCAAAGTCTTCTTAATGGATGAGCCGCTTTCCAACCTCGATGCAAAGCTGCGCGTACAGACTCGCGCTGAACTCATCAAACTCCACCGCAGACTGGGTATCACCACTGTCTATGTGACCCACGATCAGGTGGAAGCTATGACCATGGGAGACCGTATCGCGGTTATGAGCAATGGGCTTATTCAGCAAGTAGACAAACCCCTCACCCTCTACTACCACCCCAACAACCTTTTTGTGGCTACGTTTATCGGCTCGCCCTCTATGAACTGCTTCCCTGTAACCATAAAAGAGGACGCTGGAGATGTCTACGCCGATGCAGGACCGTTCCAAGTCGCTCTAAAGGCAGACCAGGCACGTATGGTGAAAGAGCGGGGCTATGTTGGTAAGCAGGTTATCTTTGGTATACGCCCTGAGCATATCTTCGACAAGCGGCTGGCTGGGCTGGTTGAGGCTACCGACAAGAACACGCTTACCGTAGATGTCGACGTTACCGAACCTCTAGGACACAACGTTGAGATGCACCTCAAAGCAGGGGAAATCCTAATGGTCGCCACCATTGACAGTGCCTCCTCTGCCACCATCGGCGATAAGATTGATGTCATTTTTGACATGGACAAAGCCCACCTCTTCGACAAGGAGTCCGAGCAGGCTCTATTCTAAGGTTACCACAATGTCACAGAGAAGGATGGATGGCATACGCCTCGTATATGGATTTCAGGAGGCGAATCAGTCTCTTGAAATCGTTTCACGCGCCCTTATTAACGAAGTTGTCAACTCGTTACCCGACGAAGAAACTATGCTTCGCTCTACTCTAGCCGAATGGCTAAAGGAGGAGCGAAGCATATCTCTTTCAGAATTAGAAGAGGCGGCAAGGGAACTTGCGCGTTTCGCTCATAGCGCGTCTCACCGCACAATACGATGGCTCAACAGGAACGAAAACCTGATAGAGCCAGAGGTCGAAAATGCGGTTGCGATGTCTAGCGCAATTCCTCTCGCATTAGCCCTACAGAGGCTAATTGTGCTTTATAACCCCCTGAAAACCCAAATTAGGTCGTTTGAAAGGAATGGCTAACGTGGGCGACTATTTTTCCGTCAAGGAAATTGATAACTGGCTAAAGGATGCGGGAGCTACGGCAAATGACCCGATAGTGGTGTCGGGCGGTTTTCGCGGTAGTTATCAGGACTCGCATAGTGCTATTAAACTCCTTACGTTGCGTGGACGCTTTGGAGAAACCGTCGAGATACATATTCCTCAAACCCCCTCAACAAAGACAAACTCTCCACTGCTGCACACCCAATTTACAAGCGTGAAGGGAGAGCATTGGTTCGAAGTATGGTCATCAATTTTCGTCGCCAGTATGCTTATGCCTCCGATAGTAGATATTGATAGGTTTTACGAAATCCTCCACAGTTCGGAGAGAGTTCGATTTGTTTGTGATACTAACGCCCTTTGTAAAGGGGTAGCCGTGTGGTTGACACACGTTCTAAAGAGCCGTGCCGAAATAGTGACTACCTCCACTCTTGAAAGAGAGGTGCAAAACTGGGTAGAACAAGATAAAAAATTTTGGTTAGGGTTCACTACAGAGGCTCTACATAGACGCACTAACTACCGAATGGCGTGGCAATTAGCGTTGAACACAGAGGATATTGTAGTTGATAGACTCTCTCCTGACCAGAGTGCTTTGATGCTGGTGCGTTCACGTGAACCTATAGGAACGGGGAGTGGCAAGAAGATACCAGATAGCGACTTATTGATGGTGGAACAGGCGCGTTCCGATATGCAGTTACAGCCTAGAAACGCTAGGGTAGTCTTCTTGACAGGTGATAGAGACTGTGCGCGTATCGCGACAAGTGCTTTAGGAGCGAATAACGTACTATTTGCTATCTCGGATAAAGTAAGAGCAAAAAATCTAATGGGCCGTATCGTAATGCGTGGTTGGTGGAATCCTGCCGAACCGTTTGGCTCATTAACGATACCCCCCGTTAGTCAACTGTTGTGGAATTTGTTGATTCCTTGCGCTTTTCTCACCCTTGAGTTCAATAGTAAGAAGTGGGTTTTGTGTCCTGCTAATTCGGTCAATAAGGGCGTTCCTTCTGACTGGACTGACCCGCATATTAAGGTTATTGATGTTACGCCAAAGGTAAGTCATTCCGCCAAACCGCCGGAAGAGTGGCTTGCCGCGCCTATTGAGAATAATTCACCGCCTCTGCCGCTGGTGAGCGATGATAGTCCATTACTTTTATCTATTCCTATCAAATCGCCTCTCTCAAGCCGCGCTCTGAGACCATCGCCAAAATACTTTTTTAACGTCCTACACTCTATTTTATTTCAATCTTTAATTGAACTGCCTATGGATAGTTCGCACGAAGCGATTGAGGAAGTTTGGCAGATATTTCGAATATTGGAAGTGATAACCAAAGATAAGCAGGACGGGGCGCGGATTGATGAGTTTCGTAGAGCGTGGCGAGAGAGTGACTTAGATTGGTTTCATAGCGAGTTACTCCGCTTTGAAGTCTATAGAAGCGCAATGGAAAACATTAGGATTGGCAACTTCAAAGCCATTACGACTCGTCCGCAAACTAGTTTAGCAATGGCGAAAGCGTTAGGGCAAGTCGCTTCATTTGGGGAACATCCCTTTGTAGGAGATAGCCCCTTATCATCTTCTCAGTTGACAGCGTTTTTGAAGCAAGCACTACCTGATACCGATTCAAGAATCACTTTAGAAGAACTCTGCCGCAAGGCGGCAGAATCGT
>JAPLCR010000140.1 GCA_026392135.1 Armatimonadota bacterium | reverse complement strand
GAGGTTTACTTGATAGCTAAAGGTACCAGCGTTGCTGTTGTCGATGAGGTTGTTATTTCCTTGCAAGCAGGCGATATACTGATAGTAGAACCGGGTGAGGTACACACCTTTTCCGCTAGTTCAGAAGACTATTTACATTTTGTGCTACAGACTCCGTTTGTTCGAGAGGATAAGGAGTTTGTAGAGTAGCTCTAAGAGGCTCAGTATTCAGTCAGCTGACACTTCCAGAGTTGCCTAGTCTTGCATCGGCAGGGATGTCGAATAACACCACTCTTTTGCTAAAGATTATCATCAATTTGGCGTGGGCAATGGTCCCCCCACTTTTGGGGAAGAGCATGGAGACCGGGACATGATAGTGGGCTTGCACGAGTACACGTTGTTACCTAAGATGCCTTAACCCGAATCTTTTGCGCTCATCTCTGAAAGAATGCGACGCTGTAGGAAGTCGGTGGTGTACTCTCCGCGTCGGAAGTAGGCGTTGCTCAGGATTTTCTGGCAGAAGGCGATGTTCGTCTTCACGCCCACGACCTCCATCTCCATCAGGCAACGTTGCGCCCGCGCTATCGCGTCATCGCGGTCTTTGCCCCAAACGATGACTTTTGCGAGTAGGGAGTCGTAGTAGGGCGGAACCTCGTAGCCGGAGTAGATATGTGTATCTACACGCACCCCCAACCCGCCGGGAAGTATCACCTTCTCAATTTTCCCTGCGCTAGGCGCGAAGTTGCGCTCCGGGTCTTCCGCATTGATACGCACTTCGATAGCGTGACCATTTAGACGAATCTCTTTTTGACTGAATTGCAGTTTTTCGCCGCTCGCCACGAGTATCTGCGTCTTCACAATGTCTATGCCCGTCACCATTTCGGTGATGCAGTGCTCTACCTGAAGCCGTTTGTTCATCTCCATGAAGTAGAAGTTTCCATGTTTATCCACAAGGCACTCAATCGTACCTGCGCCAGAGTAGCCGACCGCTTTCGCGGCGCGAACAGCGGCATCGCCGAGCCGGTTTCGGAGAGCCGGGGCTAGGTTTGCGGCGGGAGCCTCTTCTACAATTTTCTGGCGGCGCAGACTCTGAATAGAGCAGTCACGCTCACCGAGGTGTACCGCATGACCATGCTTGTCGCCTATCACCTGCACCTCGATATGGCGTGGCTCTTCGATAAATTTTTCGAGGTAGACATCTCCGCTACCAAACGCGGAAGCCGCCTCGTTGCTCGCGATTTCGATAGCGCGGGGGAGCTCCTCTTCGTTCTGTACTGAGCGAATACCGCGCCCGCCGCCTCCGAAAGAGGCTTTGACGAGTAGGGGGAAGCCTATTTTCTTAGCGAGTTCCAGTGCCTCTTGTGCGGTGGTGAAGGTTCCGCCGGGGACGACAGGAACGCCGGCGCGTTGCATGGTCTCCCTTGCAATAGACTTATCACCCATTTTATCCATCGAAGCACCGGAGGGACCTATAAACGTGATGCCGCACGCCTCCACCGCCTCCGCGAAGTTGGAGCGTTCGGAGAGGAAACCGATGCCCGGATGTATTGCGTCCGCGCCTGTAATATGTGCCGCGCTGATAATGTTTGGGGCGTTAAGGTAGCTATCGCGTGGAGCGGGAGGTCCTATACAGACCGCTTCGTCCGCCATCTGCACGGGAAGCGACTCGGCATCGGCAGTGGAGTAGACGGCGACGGTCTTTATTTTCATCTCGCGGCACGCTCGAATGATGCGTACTGCTATTTCGCCTCGATTTGCAATCAAAATTTTATTGAACATAGGTGTCTATAAACTCGTGCGGTGAAATCTACCGCAGAAAGCGTTTTGAACTTAACCCCGCCCCTGAACCCGTATCAGGGGCGGGGTTAAGTTCAACAAAGCAAGCCCTAGAGGGTAATCGTCTGTGCCGTCTCAATTCCCGGCAGGTTGCGAATTTCGTTGAGTAACTCCGTTGAGAGGTTCCCATCCGTCATTATCACCATTATGGCTCGAGTGCCTATTGCCTCTCGCCCAACGTGCATACCACCGATATTGACTCCGTTGTCACCAAGTAAAGTGCCGACTTTTCCGATAATGCCCGGTCTGTCGTTGTGCTGGGTGACTATCATGTTACCTGTAGGGGTAATATCGACGTGGTACCCGTCAATATGGACGATACGTGCCTCTTCGCCGTAGACTGTCCCGCAGATGGTTCGCTCACCGTTCGGGGTGTTAGCACGAATGGACAGTAGGCAGGTATGTTCCGGCGAACTCTTTGCGAAGGTCTCTTTG
>JAPLCR010000252.1 GCA_026392135.1 Armatimonadota bacterium | reverse complement strand
GCCCCCGGCTTTGGAGATCGTCGCAAAGCCATGATGGAAGACATTGCTATCCTAACGGGTGGTCGCTTCATCACGGAAGACCTCGGTCTTAAACTGGACAACATCTCTCTAGAAGACCTCGGTAGCGCCAAGCGTGTAGTTGTTACCAAAGAGGTGACTACCATTATTGATGGCTACGGAAACAAAGAGGCTGTCCTGGGTCGTGTTGCACTTCTCAAGAAGCAGATTAGCGATACCGAGAGCGAGTACGACAAAGAGAAGCTACAAGAGCGACTTGCAAAACTCTCTGGCGGCGTTGCCGTCATTCAGGTCGGAGCCTCTACAGAGACCGAAATGAAAGAGAAGAAGTACCGTATCGAGGACGCACTCAACTCCACACGCGCCGCGGTGGAAGAGGGTATTGTTCCTGGTGGCGGAACCGCTCTGCTCAACGCGCAGTCTGCACTAGATGACCTCAAACTTGAGGGTGACGCGCAGATAGGTGTGAATATCGTCCGAAGAGCCATCGAAGAGCCTTGCCGCCAGATAGCGGCAAACGGCGGTAAAGAGGGCAGTGTAGTTGTGAACCGTGTGAAGAGCCTTCCTATTGGACACGGCTACAACGCGGCAACCGAAGCCTTTGAAGACCTCGTGGCTTCCGGTGTGGTTGACCCCGCAAAGGTCGTCCGTACCGCGCTTCAGAACGCGGCTTCTATCGCCGGGCTTATCCTCACCACGGAGTGCATTATCGCAGAACCCCGTGAGGCTGCAGCACCCGCTGGCGACCCGCACCACCACTAAGCGGAACTAACTTAAAAGCCCTGCGCCCTCTCAAATTACGAGAAGGTGCAGGGCTTTTCTGTTTTGTGGTATGCTTTTGAGTGTTCGTTCGTATACTTGCCTATCAGAAGGAGTATCTGACGCTGAAAACCCACCTACCGCGCCTTATTATTGTACTCTCTACTGTCCTACTGGTCTCCCCTCTCTCTGTGCTTCGCGCCCAAAACCGCCCCCCTTACGCTGATAAAATCGGGCTAGAGCTGGAAGGGCTTGGCGATGGCGGACGCTCTATGCCTTTTGTTGATCTTGCGAAGACCCTTCGCGGGTTTGTACGAATTGGCAGTAGTACCGTCGCGCCTACCGACGCAAACGGCTGGGCAATGTCGGACTGTGCAACGGTTCTCTTCGATATTCGCCCGTTTGGAGCGTGGGCTCCCCCTATAGATGATCCTGATAAGTATCAGCCCGATTGGAGCGGAGTTTACAAGCTACTCCTTACTGGGAAGGCAGATATTACAAATGGAGAAGGCAACAATCAGACTGTCAACTTGCGCTATGACGCAACACATAACACAACCACCGCCGATGTTGTCATACCGCAGGGTTCTGGACTACTGGTACTCAAGTTTACGAACACAAGGCGCACACCTTCCGCACCTACAGATACGGGCTTCACAAACCTGAGAATTATTCGCCCAAACTATCCGGCGAACACCGCTCAGGTCTTCACCAACGAGTTTCTGCGCTCGCTCAAGCCGTTTAAGGTATTGCGCTATATGGACTGGCTGGACACAAATCATCAGCCCGGCTTCTACGGAGATGCAGGACACCATGCTCTTGAGTGGCAAGATAGGCGCACTATTCTCGATGCAAGCCAATCGGAGTCTTCAAAGAGGTACGGTGTCGCTTGGGAGTATGTGATTGCCCTGGCGAATGAGACAGGTAAGGATGCTTGGATAGATATTCCTGTAGCCGCTACAGACGACTACATCCGTCAACTCGCAAAACTTCTCAAGAAAAGCCTGAAACCGGAGATCAGGCTCTATATCGAACACTCCAACGAAGTTTGGAACTTCGGCTTTCCGCAGTACATCTATAACAAGCTCGCCGCGATAGAGGAGGTCAAGAGCACCCCCACTTCTAACTTGAACAACGACGGCGTGAATGACCAAGAGCGTTGGGCACACAGAAGGCACGCCAAACGCCTCTACACTATCGCACAAATTTTCAAGCAGGAGTTTGGGGCTGACTCTTTTTTGAAGCGGGTACGCCCCGTCTATGCCTCATGGCTCATCAGCCCGGACGCGCACTTTAAGGACGTACTCAAGTGGTTGAGCGCGACCTACGGCGCACCAAAAGACTACTTCTGGGCGATGGCGGGCGCGGCGTACTACAACGCAGAAAGAGCGTCGCTGACAGCTAGCCCCACCGAGATTGTGGAGGCGATGCGGCAGTGCAGTATCGAAAATGGGAAATATCATCGTCAATTGAAAACAACTGCGGACTCTTATGGGCTTCAGTATGTTCAGTATGAGGTAGGTCCTGATAACGGTGGAGGCAAAGTGGAGAACGTTGCGAACCGTATTCGCGCCAACCGCATTTCCGCCATGAAAGACCTTGTGCTGTTCGACAGCAAAAACTGGTTCACGATGGGCGGAGGTCTCTATATGTACTTTGCGTCGCCAAGTGCCTATAGCAGATATGGGTGCTGGGGTTTGAGCGAGGATATACGTCAACTCAACACCCCCAAGTGGCAGGCGATTTATGAACTGACGGGCACTGCCCCTCCGAAATAGTGCATATCAAAAGGAGGAATCAGGAGTGGGAACGTGTGATACTGAAGGGTAAAAATCACACAACGGAGTCACCTTATGAATCGTATGCGTTCCCTTGTTTGCACGTTGGCTCTCCTGCTCACCTCACTTTCAGCGGGGGCACAGTCCAACTTCTACCTGAAAAATGGAGACCGCGTGGTCTTCTACGGCGATAGTATTACTGAGCAGAGGCTCTACACCACCTTTGTGGAGACCTACATCGTCACGCGCTTCCCCAAGCTCAACGTCTTTTTTGTTCACTCCGGTGTGGGAGGCGATAGAGTAAGCGGAGGCTGGGCTGGTCCCATCGACTTCCGCCTTGACAGAGACGTTATTGCCTATCGCCCTACTGTTGTGACCTGTATGCTCGGTATGAACGATGCGAGTTATCAGCCTTTCAAGTCGGACATATTTAACAACTACGCCACAGGCTATCAGCACATCGTTGAACGCCTCAAAGCCTACTCCCCCAATATACGAATGACACTCATTCAGCCATCGCCTTTCGACGACGTAACACGCCCTGTGAGTTTTGAGGGTGGCTATAACGCAGTGCTACTGCGCTATTCTCAGTTCGTAAAGGAGCTTGCGGAGAAGAATAGTTTCGATATTGCCGACCTGAACACCTCCGTTCGGGCAACTCTGGAACGCGCCAATGCTACCGACGCAAACACCGCAAAAAAAATTATCGCAGACCGCGTTCACCCGGGACCTAGTGGACACCTGATTATGGCGGGAGCACTTCTTAAGGCGTGGAATGCCCCCTCTACTGTGAGCCGTGTGGAGATAGACGCGGCAAGAAAACAGGTAAATCAAGCCGAGAACACGAAGGTCAATGGCTTTAAGGTCTCTGGTAACGTCCTGACTTGGGAGCAGAGGGACGAAGCCCTTCCCTTCCCGCTTGGCATTCCGAAAAGGCTCGTTTCTGACCAAGAGGTTCCTACTCTTGCGCTCACTTTAAGCTCTTCCGACTTTGTAGAGGCTTTGAATCAAGAGATTCTCAAGGTAATTGGGCTGCAAGGTACGCGTTATCGCCTCACCATAGATGGTGAAGAGATTGGCTCCTTTACAGCAGAACAACTCGCTACGGGTGTAAACCTTGCCACTCTCCCAACCCCCATGACGACGCAAGCTCTTGCCGTTCACGCACTCACATCACGCCATAATGACCTACATCAGGTGCGCTGGCGACAGGTTCAGATGCCGTTGAATGGAGAGACGCTTCCCGAAGTCAGCCATGCCCTCGCCGCTATTGACAAGCTGGATGAAGCTATCGTCAAAAAACAACACGCGCTTGCGATTCCTAAGCCACACAAATACGAATTAACTGCTCAGTAATAGGAAGTAGCTCCTACAGTGTACTGAACGGCGTAAGCCCACCCCCTTCACCCCTCGCCCAGTTCTGGACGAGGGGTGAAGGCTAATGTTTGTCCAAGCTCTTCTACCCACTATAGAGAAACTTATTTCGCACTAACAGAACTTTCGTAAAGGTAAGTTCGTAATGGATGTGTAGTACCAATCAGTACTACAGGTTTCAATCATAGAACTACTCCGAAAGGCTTCACAATGGCAGAAACATACATTCACCCTGAACACGCCGACAGATGGCAACGAGTCGCGTCGCTTGCAGAGTTGCAACTAGATGAAGGCAAGGTTGTTCATGTCAACGGACAGACTCTCGCCCTCTTTTCTCATCACATGGGTTTCCCCCTTCACCAAGGCTCCGTTAAGGACGGAGTTCTCACCTGCCATTGGCATCATGCCCGATTCGATTTGACGTGTGGCGGAACCTTTGACCTCTGGGCAGACGATGTGCAGGGCTACCCTGTGGAGGTGCGCGGGGAGGGTGCGGAGGCGGATATCTGGATAGACTCGGAGCCGCCGGAGCGAGACCAGAAAGCCTACTATCGGAAACGACTAGAGGCGGGGCTAAAATATAACCTGCGCCTCGTCACCGCGAAGGCGATTATCGGGCTATTAAAGTCGGGTGGAACGCCAGAGGATGCCCTGCGTATTGGGGCTGAGTTCGGCACACTCTATGCGCGTAACGGGTGGGGGGCGGGTTTGACGGTTCTTACCGCTATGGCGAATATCCTCCCGCATCTCTCTTCTACCGACCGCCCTCGTGCCCTCTATCAGGGGCTTACTTTTGTGGCGAGAGAGTGCGCCGGTCAGCCTCCGCGCTTCCCTATTGAACCCCTTGAGACGCAGGAGCGGAACCCTGAAACGCTACAACGCTGGTTTCGCGAGTTTGTGGAGCGGCGCGACAGCGAGGGCGCGGAACGTACCCTCTGCACAGCGATTCAGATTGGTTTACCACAAGAGCGGATAGCCGACATGATTTTTGCGGCTTGTACTGACCACCTGTACCGTGACGTAGGGCATCCCCTTGATTTCGCGAACAAAGCCTTTGAGTTGCTGGATTTAACGGGTTGGGAGAGTGCTGGAATAGTGTTAACAAGCCTGTTGGGGAGACTGATCCCCTCTAGCCGAATGGAGGAGTCGGCTTCATGGAGGCACCCGATTGACCTTGCTGACCTGCTCTGGAAGGCGTTCCCCAAGCTCCCGACAGCACTCGCAGAGGGCGCGGCAACGGGCGAAAACTGGTCAGGGCAAGAGGAGTTGGCAGACCAACTTTTGAAGGGGGAGCCTGCCGATACGGTTGAGGCGATGCTGAACGCCTTGAGGCGCGGTGCGACCATCCACGAACTCGCGGAGACCGTTACCTACTCGGCGGGACGGCGTATCGCGCAGTTCCACGTCACAAATGAGTTTGGCGACTGGGATACGGTTCTTCACACCTTCACCTATGCGAACGCAGTACAGCAGGCACTTCGCCGCGCTCCGAGCATGGAGCTTCTGCGCGGCGTGTTCGACAGTGCCATGTCTATCTATCTTGACCGTTTCCTTAATATGCCGGCGACACCGCTACCTAACGCGAAAGGCACGTCCATTCAACTGCCTAAAGACCTGCGCGCTCTTCTGAACGGACAACAGCAGGTGAATGAGGCGGCGCAACTGGTGGCAGACGGCATGGATGCGGGGGTATCGGATGCGGTACTTCTCTCCGCGATTGGGCAGTGCCTACTACGCGAAGACCCTGACTTTCACACTTTCCAGTGTGTAGAGGCGGCATTCCGACAGTACACCGCTCTACGTAGAACGGAGTGGGGTAGACACCTTCTTATAGCTTCTGCGAGGTATCTGGCGGCTCACTCTCCTACTCCTCGCGCTATGGGGCAGACCTATCAGATTGCACATAGGCTTCAACGGGGAGATGAGCTGTACGAGGAGTAAGGGGATGATTGGACTCTTTTATCGCCTCTGCTTACCCTGCCTCTCCTCTTCGCAAGGTTCAGGGGCGGGCACATAGCAGAAGGCTTATCGGTAACTACTCACGCTCCGTTTTTGCGGAAAATTTCCTAAAAACAGCCATTTTCCCGAACGAGAAAGCGGCATAAAACAAGAAACTTTTGTCCCTAACCCCAAAAGTTTCTTAAAAACAGCCATTTTCCCGAATGGGTAAACAGGTGCCTTCAGGTAAATCTGTCGCAGAGGGAAGCGTGAGTAGTTACGCTTATCGTATTAATCCAGCCCCCCTCTAAATCTCCCAACTCTGCCCTCCTCTTCGCAAAGGGAGGGCACTTACCTCTAGGTGGTTCTGCTTGGCAACTCGTTTGCCTTACTCACAAACTCTTACCTCTCTAAACACCCATGAAAGCCTAGCTACATTCCGAACTTCTTTATACCGCCATAGACGATTTTCACAAACATATCCGGCTTCATGAAGCCTTTGCCCCACTTATCGTCGAGGTCGGCGAGAGGTTTTGCAGCAACCGTATCCTCTACTGACTTCCCACTCTTCACTAGTGGAGCGATGCGCTCGTGAACTGTCACCAACATATCCCGGTACTGCTTGAACTGCTCTTTCGTGCTGAGTGCCCCGTGCCCCGGAATGATTTTCGTCTTGTCGTCTACTACGGCGAGGATTTTGTCTGCCGCTTTCACCATACCCCCTATCCAACCCTTCGTTGAACTATCAATAAAGGGGTACATTCCGTTGAAGAAGAGGTCTCCTGCGTGTAGTACGTTCGCTTTGGCAAAGTGGATAAATATATCGGTGTCAGTATGCGCGGGCTGAACGTAAGCGAGATGCAACTCTTCGCCGTTATGGTAGAGTGTGAGACTTCTGCTAAAGGTCAGAATGGGGAGCGCGATGTCTGGCGAGGCGGGGACTTTGCTATTAAATGCCTCGATAAACTGTTCGGAGCGGAGTCGTTTTCGGGTGTTATCGTGTGCAAAAATCCGGCTACCCGCCTTCGCCATATCTGCATTGCCTCCGGTATGGTCACCCGTGCCAGTGTGTATTGATCAGCGTGGTGACGGGCTTATCCGTCAAGCCCTGTACTGCTTTCAAGACTTGTGGTGTCGTACCGGGATTACCAGAGTCTATCTGCAACACACCGTCTTTTCCGGTTAGCACAGCGATGTTACCGCCTACCCCCGCCAACATCACAACACTGTCCGAAAGCTTTTCGACCTTTACGTCACCCTGCTCTCCCTCATGCTCCTCGCCAAACCGGATAGCAGCAGAGGCGGACGCAGAGGCTCCGTAGAGAGCAGTAGCCCCAACTGCAAGCCCAGAAATATACTGTAGTGCCTCTCGGCGATTCAAAAATGGTGTTTTCAAGACATTCTCCCTTCAGAAGCTGTACCCCGCACCTTTGAGTAGCGCGGGGTGTAATGGTATTGGCACGTGCCTATCGTTTGACAGCACTCTTCACCGAATCGAGGCTTTTCTCGGATATGCCTAGCCCACGCAAAATGACGTGCGCCATCAGCTGATTCCCCGCAGGGTTCATGTGAACGCCATCGGAGGTGAGCAGGTTTTCGGCGTTTCCGCCGACGGAGCGGTAGGCACGGATTGCCTTCTCACACGCACCAAAGAGGTTTACAAACTCGCATTTGTGTGAACGGGCGATCTCTCGCAGTGCTTGATTGTAGGTACGGACTTTTGCGTTTTCTTTATTATTGAGGTCTTCATGAATCACCGTCGCCGTCAAAATAACCACGCGAATACCTTGCGCTTGAGCCGCCTCCACCATGCCCGTCACCTTCTGGCGATACAGGTCAATAGCCACTCCATTCGGTCCATCGCCTTCGGGGTGATTTTCGTAGAAGCCGTGCCACACGTCGTTTACGCCGACGCTTATCGTCACGAGGTCGGGCTTATGGTCAAGCACATCCCGCTGAAACCTATTGGACATATCGGTAGACTTGTGCCCTGATATGCCGGAGTTGATAATCTTGATTTCGTTGGGATAGAGCGCATCGAGATAGTGCTGCATACGCCATACGTATCCGCCGGGGTCTGCCCCCGCCTGTGTTATGCTGTCGCCTAGCGTAACGATGGTTTTCACATCTCGCAGAAGTTTGGGCTTTTCTTCCGCATGGGAAGCCGTTATCGTAGTGCAGAGGGCTACCAGAGTGGTCGCAACGCCCATGAATAGGGGTAATAGTGCTCTCATTTTCTCTCCTTCTATTTCGCGGACTTGATGGGATAGCCGCGCCACACCCACTCAAAGGCTTGTGGAAGCGTCTGCCCAACAACTTTGCCGTCAACGTGATACGCTCCAGCCGCGAATACATAGCGGTAGTGGTATTTTTTGGCTTTCAAAACCGCGGCAGTGCGATTGTTCGCCATCACCCAGTTATGCAGGGTCTCTTCTCCGTCTTTATAACGGAGGTCAAACTCTCCTACCTCCATCCAGATACGAAGCGGTTTTCGCTTGCTCTGGGGAATAAGACGCTCGTGGTACTCCCAAGCCCCGTGCGGGGTTTCGGGGTTGGAGGGGTACTGCTGATTGACGAACGTACCCGAATAACTCAGCACGCGGTGATAAAGGTCGGGGCGATACCATGCCATCGAGAGGGCGCACGCCGCTCCCGAACTGCCTCCCATTGTCATGCGTGCGTCGGGGTTCTTTGTGAACGTTATATTGTAATCTTTTGCGATTCGGGGCAAAACCTCCGTCTCAATATACTCGGCGTAAAGCCCCGACATAGTGTCGTACTCAAGCCCTCGCTGGCTTCCTTGCGCGTCGTCTCCCCCCGAATCGAGCATCACGCCAACCATGACAGGTAGGCGATGGTCGGCTATCATGTTATCCAGAATTGTGGGCAGAATGTTAGACCCCATGCTGTCTTGTGATACGAAGAACGGCGCAGGGGTTCCCTGAACGTACTGCTTTGGCACGTATACCGTCACTCTACGCTGATAAGGAACTACTCCCGGCGTGTGCTTGCTAATACCGGGATAGATTTTGCTATCGGTAGAGTTCATTACAAAATGATAGACTTCGCCTTTGGGCACATCATCGCGCCGCTTGAGTTCGGGAGCGTTGGAGTAAGGCGGTGCAATGCTGTAGTCTCCCTCATCTGACGTATCGATGGGCGGTGCGTTCTTTCCCGCAAAGGCAACGGGTTGTGCCAAACTGCCTACCAGTAGGTAAGCGGCTAAAATACCGCCCCACAGTCCTATCTTCATAAACTCAACTCCTTCTTTCGTTCGCGGTGAGAGTCGAATGCCCTCAACAGCGTAAACTAACGCGAGTTCGGGATAACATGAGATAGTGTCAGGTAAGAGGGCGTGATTTCACAAGGCTATTCGCCTCAAAACCACCTCACCCAGCCTCTTCTTTTGAAGGAGAAGAGCCTTCCAACCGCTCATCTGACAACACGCGAAGCGTTTTTGAGGTACGCCGTAGCCCGAACTCACGTCAAGCTAATGTCCTTAGCGCATTCTATCGCAAAGTGCTGATTTTTGCAAGAGGTATAGAGGTTTCGCATATTAAGGCAAGCGAGCTTTATAGGCAGAGTAGCGGTAGAGTGTCCGCTGCTTTGGGGCGTTCGATAGATAGAGGAGGGTAAGCGTATCCCCTATGGAAACTGCCTTCCATTCGCCTTCACTAACCCTCTTTTTTCCCTCTTGAAACTGCGTCTCTCCGATGAGAACAAAGCGATATTCAAGAGAGTAGGTGTCGTTCTCACCGCTGGTGTCCATCGTTTTGGCTGTGATGGTAGCAGGAACGGCAGTTCCTAACCTGATGAGTGCTTTTTCACGGCGAACTAAAACGTATGGCAGTACGGTAAAAACGGACAGTATCCCATTCCAAAAAAGTGCAAACAGCCAGAAGACTAGGCTATTATCGCTGAAGCCTGTAAGACTTGTGGGTCCCATAGGAAAAAAGGAGAGGTATCGAACGGTAACTCTATCACCGGACTTAAAGCGGTTATAGTCAGAATAGTCGATAGAATCCGAGGAGTGATAGGAGTGTCCATGTGACTTAAAGGTGTACTGCAAACTGTACTCAGTGCCGCTTTCGCCCGAACTCTCCTCTTTTGATTGAACGACTGCCTCGGTATTAGTGCCCGCTACGGTTAGTGCGGTGAGCGCAAGAGCATAGAGAAGCACACCTATACCCACCGCCACAAAGGGAGTAAAGAACAGAATATAACAGCCAATACCCTTAAATTGACCTTTTTTCCTCTGTTCCATCAGACGAGGAGTTGGTTGACGTAGCTCAGGCTCGATGGTGTGGGCGGCGAGTTGAGAGGGGGTGACCTCGACATGGAGGGGCAGAGGCTCTTGCTTCTTGCCAAGGGCGTACTCCGTCTTATGATTTGCATTGGCTTGAAACGCGCAGAACCGGTAGAGGGCGTTCTGGTCGGGGTGATTAGGCATATAGAGGGCGGTGACGGTATCGCCAACAGCCAGCCCTCCATCGTGTGACTTCGATTGGGTTTGCTCTCCACTCTCCACCTGAGCGGAGCTACCGAGGGGTGTGAACTGGTAACGAAATACGGACTGCTTTGAGTCGTTCTGTTCTACTATCTTTCGCTCCAAGATAGTTGCAGGAACGGGAACGCCGTCACGCACAAGAAGATAGTCCTTACGTGCTTTCTTCACGCTAGAGTAGAGCATATACCCTAACGCGCCATTCCATAGCACAGCAAAGAGACCCATGAAACAGGCGAACATAAGCCCCATTCCGCCCTGTTGAGGTTGAGGGGTGGGATGTAAAGCCTTCGCTACCCCTTTAACAGCGGAGACTGCCACCCCTACACCTATTGCAATGAACGGAACAAAAAATAACATCAAGCAACCCAGAGCGGGTACTCCCACGCTAGGGCGCACTGCACGCGGTGTACGTCTATCTAGTTCGGGTTCAATCTGATACTCCATAGCAGTCTATTCTCCCTTTTATTCACGTTTAGTCCCGTTCCATAATAGTTGCTATCCTTCTGAGTTGGCGGTAGGACACGCACCTAGAGGGTGATCGCTATGCCGCCCAAAACCGATGAGCCGCACTGCGCCGCCCTCATAGAGATTGAGCAGTGAAAAAGCGTTTGTCTCAAAGTCGTGGGCTACTGCGTGTAGAGTGGCATAGGAGACTCCGTTGCGAGTCTCAAGTAGATTACAGTGTTGGTGCCCTTGAAAGACCGCGATAACTTTGCCCGATTGCTCTATGATGTCTCGTGTTGCCTCCGCACTGTGTACCCCAAAGAGGTCTCCTTGAGGTGCATCCAAGCGTTGATGCGTAAAGATGACGACGTGCCCTGATGTATTTTGGAGGTCTGCCTGCAACCACTCCCGCTCATGCTGTGGAATGTCGGCATCAAACCACTCGTTACAACGCCGCCCGTAAGGAGTACCGTCCCTTCGATAACAGGCGTTTAGAAAGACAAAGTGGAATCCTGCTTTATCGAAAGAGCGGTAGCCTATTGGGTTGCCCAGAGCCTGCTCAAACTCTGCCTCATATAGAACCTTGAGGCAGTGATTGCCGGGAACACTGTGCGTCTCCCCACGAAACCGCGCAAATTCGGAGTAGATTCGCCGCAGTTCGCGTTGCTGGTCTTCTACGGAGGATTCGGGCGTTTGGTCGATGATATCGCCCAGTTGTACGGCAAAATCTGCGCCGACCTGCTGGAATGTTTCAGCCGCCTCCGACACGCGGTGCAGGGCTGCGCGATGGGCAATATCGCCTCTATTGGGAATGTCGGTGTAGTGCGCGTCGGTCAGCAAGCCGATAGTCAGGAGAGGAGTTTTTGCTTGTGTTGCTCCCTCCTTGTGACTACCTATAGCGTTCGTAAAAGTGGTCTTCATAGCAGATGGGAACCTCTCTATTTCGCGTTTCCTGCGGTCTCCCACACCATTTTATACCCCGCGCATAAACTTCGACGCCTCTTTGTCGTAGGTGTGGAAGGGGTTTTTGAGTTCGAGTTGGCGGTTGCGCTCAATGTAGACGGCATCCCAATCTATTATGTATCGCGCCCCCGTTGCCTCTAACAGCTTGGATACGATATAGCCTCGTCCTTTGGCGCGTGTGTTGGTAGGCGGGTTGTAGATGGCGTGTTCCACCTCTTCATCCGTCACCATGCGCCGCATCTCGCCCGCCGCCTCTAACCCGTAAAATAGACCGGAAGAGGGACTGATATTGTGGTATTCAAGGTCTACACTCTGCATAATGTCGTCTTGCCACGAGACCCCGTTCTCCTCAATAAATTGACTGTAGAGGCGATACTTCGCAGACCAGTCTAACCTATCCCACGTCGAGAGTGGGTCGCGCTCTAGGTCGTCTAAAATCCTCTCCCACTCCTGCAACACCAAGTCGGTCTGCGCGTCCTTCTGGTGCATATAGCGCTTTGCGCTGTCCAGATAGCGACGTTGGAGTTCAATCGCGGTAATCACAGTGCCATTTCGCATAGGGACGAGCCAGCGGAAGGTAGGGTCACGAGAGACGTTCCGCAGTGTTTCAAGTGGGTCAGCCACCTCTATATCGGGTGGAACAACTCCTTCCTCAATAAGGTGTAGTACGAGGCTTGTCGTGCCCAATTTGAGCCAGCAGGCGTACTCGCTCATGTTGCTTTCGCCAAATAGAATGTGGAGCCGGTGCAGGTTGCTATAGGAGTAGTAGGAGTCCCATTTTGGGTTGATGATAGCACGGTTGAAGCGCACTCGTGAAGAGATGGTTTTGACGATGTGGTCAGCGCGTTGTGAGAGTTGGAAGTCTACTGTGGGGTCTATCTCCACGCCGTAGAAGTTGGAGACCCACACATAGTCTACCTCATGCTCGCTCACGGTCATAATGTTGGATTTGCTGTTTGGGCGACTGAGTTTGTGTCCTCCTACGCGCCCTAGCCCTGCGAATATCTGACGGGTGACGAGGAAAGGAAGCAGATTGGAGAGGGCTTCATTGAAGACTCTGTCCTCTATCTGGACGAGATAGTTTTCGTGGCAACCGAAGGTGTGTCCTCCGAAGTGGTCGATACTGTTGTTGTGGAAACTGACCATCTCCTCCAGATTCAACTCCTTGAGAAGTTGTGCAAGGAGCATACGCCCAGCACGATCGTGCCGCACGATGTCCAGCAGGTCGGTGCATTCAGCGGTAGCGTACTCCTCATGGCTCCCCACCGCGTCTATATAGAGTCGCCCGCCGTTCTTCAAAAATCCGCCCGCCCTGGCAGGCTCGAAGGCGTAATCGCGGGCGTGTAGGTCTATAACCCCCAGTTTTTTTTCGTAGAACGCATAGTCCTTAACGTGTTCTACCACCTCCTCTGGGGTTCCCAAAGTCGAATCCCTTACCATACACCCGAACTCTGTCTCAATACCAAAAATACGTTGCTCCATGATAGTTCCCCTACTCGCTAATCTCAAAATAGGCTACTCTGTAATCCTACTTGGTTCCTTTGCGCTAAGCCATACAGTAATTGTACTGGAATTTCCGAAATAATGCTTTCTCCTCTAAGAATCTACCGTTTTCGCCCCCCTGTGCAGAGTCATTCTGAGGATTCCGTGATATAATAGTATGTACCTTAAAAATAAAGGTAACTACTCAGGCTTATCTCATGGAGAACAGCAGGATCACCTCCCTGTACAAGTCCTTCTGCCGAATAGGGAGAGGGATGCCCGCAGGGCAGGGTGAGGGCTGAGTAGTTACAATAAAGTTAAAAATCTCAACTAGCTCGACTTCTACAAGAGCAACGAGATTGCGCTAAAGCCCAGGATGGCTCGCACTTTGTAAGCTCCTGAACCCTGTTTTTGGAGAAACGGCAGTCAACTATGTTTTTCACTAATACCAGAAATTTAAATAAGAGAAGCCTTGCCGCACTCTCTACGCTGACCCTGTTGTTTACTTTAGGAGCAGTGGGGCGTAGCGTGGCTCAACCCCCGCCTTTCCCACGACATTCCAATGTTCTTATGGGGCGTAAACTGGATAAAAGTAAGATATTGCCCTTTGTGCCTTGGACACGTCAAGGAATGCCTCCTGGATCGTATCTGTCTACACCGGCAGTCTCAACCAAGCAGTTGCTTGACCAATTAGACAGTAACCCAGAACTTATGAAGAGATACCTTAGGGTATTCCGCGACAGTACGCCGCGTGAAGTCAGAAATAAGTTGGGTTCCCTCAAGCTGATACGGATGGAGCGCGATACGGTTTATGATGTGTACTACTGGCATCAGGATGGCGAAGGCTATCGAAGGCGCAACGTTAAAAAGGGAACCTACGTCTTTGTAGATGACGAAGGTAAACCCATTCTGGTTCAGGTGTGCGGAAACCCGTTGCGTAATGTATTGGGCTTGCCTAATATCTTAAAGCCCGGTGCAAGTACCTCTAGTATTCAAGAGTTCTTGGAGGACGAACCTCTGCCTCCCAGGCGCACTGTCGTTCTGGACGAGATGCAGATGTTCGACATGGGCTCTATACAGTTGGTTGCACCACGAGCACGTAACATTAACGTGGATATACTACCCAAACCTAGTATTGGCAGATTTGTCGCAGTTACGCCGATAGTGCCGCCAATAGCACCATCGCTTATACCTAGTGTTATTCCGCCAGGGATACCGCCGCTTATTCCGCCCATCATTCGGGCAGACCCGATACCGAATATCCCTGAGCCGGGAACTATTACCCTTCTGCTCTCGTCTTTGGGTTCTGGTCTTGCCTTTGGCGGATCTGCCCTACGGCGACGTATGCGACGCAGATAGAGGAGTCCCCCTCTTTCCTTAAAACAACAGAGAGCCTCTCTACTAATGTAGAGAGGCTCTCTGTTTATCTAACAAGGCATCTGCCTAGTAGTGTTACGTTATTCGGTTTTTCAACTCTATTAAATTATGCCGTTATGTGGTTTTCTGCGCTATTTGGTTTTTGGTGACCCCTTTGTCACTGCTACTATATAGACGGAACTCTCCTGTCTATTGTTCCCCACCCACGAAAAAATTTCGCAACATTTTGATACCCCTCCGTACACTAACTTGCGTGAAGGCTTCAGTTCGGAGCAGAAGAGAGTTCTGACAGGAGAGAGGCTCGTCGCTAGTTACCGCGTCGTTTTGCACTCTCTGGCAAAGGATATTTTTCGAGATACTCTTCATACGTTCCCGGAAAGTTGATAATCCCATTTGGTGTAAACGATAGGATGCGCGTTGCGGTATCAGAAATCAGATCTCGATCGTGCGAGACTAGCAGTATCGTGCCAGCGAAAAGGGAGAGCCCCTCCCCTAGTGCATTGACAGCTTCAAGGTCGAGGTGGTTCGTTGGCTCATCGAAGATGAGAACAGGATGTTTTTGCAACATCAAACACGCCATAATAAGCCGTGCCGTCTCCCCCCCTGACAGCTTTTCCGTAGATTTGAGTGCTTCATCACCAGCGAATAGCATACGCCCCAGCAGTCCTCGAACGACCTGCATATCCCCTTCCGGCTCCAAAGGCAGGAGCCAGTCTAGCATAGTTATCCCTTTGGGAACCAGTTCGTCGGCGTTCTGCGGATAGTAGCCTCGCGTCACTGTCCCTCCCCACTTGATGGTTCCTGCGTCTGCTTCCAGTTCGCCTAGCAGACAGCGCACAAGAGTAGTTTTCCCTACGCCGTTACCGCCAATAATCGCAATTTTTTCGCCCCGCAACACATCAAGCTCAAGGTCTTCAAAGAGAGTTTTGCCGTCAAACGCTTTTGTAAGCCCTCTTACGGAGAGGATTTCGCGCCCTGAGGGCTTGTTCTGATCAAAGCGAATAAAGGGGCGTTGGATGTTGGAACGTTTTAACTCTGTAGCCGCTAGGCGAACAATGTCCTTTTTGCGCGACTGCACCTGCGAGGCGCGTTGTCCTGCCCCAAAGCGGCTTACAAACTCCTGTAGTGCCGCTATTTTTTTGGTTCTATCGCGGTTGTCATCCTCTATTTTTTGTCGGACAGACATTTTTTGAACCACCATATCGTCGTAGTTACCGGGATAGGGGATAATTGTGTCGTAGTCGATGTCGGCGATATGTGTGCAGACGGCGTTGAGGAAGTGCCTGTCGTGCGATATCACAATCATTGTTCCTTCGTAGTCTCGGAGAAACCCCTCTAACCAGTGGATGGCTTCGATATCCATATAGTTGGTAGGTTCGTCTAATAGGAGTGCTTCGGGTCCGCCAAAGACTGCCTGAGCGAGGAGTACGCGAAACTTCATGTCGTTGGGGAGGGAGGACATTAGGTCGCCATGCTTCTCATCGGGTATTCCAATACCACGAAGCATCTCTGCCGCCTCAATATCTGCGACATACCCGTTTTCATCGGCGACGGTACTTTCCAGTACGCCCAGCCGCTCCATATCCTCATCGGAGAAGGATTCTTGATTACAGAGGTGGTTGCGCTCTTTGAGTGCTTCCCAGAGGGTCTTATTGCCCATAATGACGGTATCTACTATCCGTTCATTATCGAACTCGTTCTGGTTTTGGCGGAGGATACCTACCTTTCGAGGTCGCGTGATGGTTCCTCGATTCGAGGGTTCAATGTCCCCCGCGAGTATCTTCATAAACGTGGACTTTCCAGAGCCGTTGGGCCCCGTAAGCC
This sequence comes from Armatimonadota bacterium, assembly GCA_026392135.1. Taxonomy (GTDB): domain Bacteria; phylum Armatimonadota; class Chthonomonadetes; order Chthonomonadales; family Chthonomonadaceae; genus CAIJLM01. The sequence continues at coordinate 3,010 of JAPLCR010000252.1, read as the reverse complement.
CATAGCGATTGCCGGGTATAAACTTTACGGTGACGTTATCAAACAGAATACGTGAACCGTAGGACTTGGTAACTTCATTTACAGTAATCATAGAGTGTTGAGCGAACCTGCGAGCAGACCTTTCCTGAGAACTTCACTTTTCGCTAAAAACAGGCAAAAAGAGCATTCTAACAAATATCCCCTATAGTTTACCGTAAGAGGCTTATTCGCGCAAGTAGAGTCAGCGCATTAACATAAGAGAACTGAGTGGAAGCGCAATAATGCGGGGGTCAAAAACGAGGTTTGTGTCCGATTGAGTGACAAGAATAGCGAACGAGGCGCGGTTCACCGTTTTGTCCATAAAGGCGCGAACTCCCGACGTATCTCGCACGGGGTCTATATTACGTTGGTATTTCACTTCGATAGGGATACGCTGCACGCCTATCGTAAGCACAAAACCCATCTGGTTCGTTACTACTTTCTGGAGAGTAAGCAGTACCTAACCCGTTCACAGTAGACAAAGTAGCCCAGACGATACTCTCCGCCGTATGCTAGAGTAGATAGTGCTGGCTATGCTATCACCCGTAGCTACCTCGCTACGTACATTACCGTTTGCTCACCATGAGGTGTTGCCGATTTCGGGGATGCCGTGCCCTTCTCTATCGGTAAGGGTCAGGCTGAACTGGAGGGGGTCGCTACCGCGCACCCATTTCACCATCACCACGTTATCACCTGCTTTCAGGTCAACGTCTGTTGCCCAGTTTCCACTACCGATATGCGGACGGAACACCTCTCGGTGGTGTCGGCGTAGAACAGCCGTCCTGTTCAGCCAGACTTTTACGCCGCTGTTGGTATTTGCCACAAGACGCGCAGTTCTGCTTTCGGGGCAACGTAGAACGGTCTGCCCGTAACAGACTCCCGAACTCCCCTTAAAGAGCGGCTCTATCTCCAAAACTGTATTGGTAAAGATGCGCTTCTCCCACGTTATCTGCTGCATCGTGCGTGCGACATAACTCTCCTGTAAGCCTGGTCGGTCTTCGGGTAGGTAAGTTCTGTCAAAGCCCTCTCCATCGAAGTTCGCGAAAGGTCCCACCGTCCACCAACAGGCGGCTCCTAGTAGAAGGAACTCAGCAGTAAACGGCTCTCCTTGCTCTGGTGTGAGTTGGACAACGACTGAATTGGAAATCTCAACGCGCCCTACTCCCTCCTGCACAAGCAGAGAAAACTCACCATAGAAACTCCCCGTCTCAGCGGCAATAACCTGCCTTTGCCCCATTCCATTGGGAGCTTTCGCCTGCCATTTATTGGGGGCAAGCAGAGCGATTTTCCCCATAAATGGCTCATGGTTACTGTTGCGTATGGAGATTCCGACAACTTTAATTTGATTGTAAGCGATGGTGGGTGAATCGCAGTTCAGTGTGACCTGATAGCCGTTCACAAGGTGTACCTGTGCGTTTGGGTTGGTGACGAGCAGGGGTTTCACCAGTGTGTTGTCTGCCCACGCGATAACCGAGACAATATCAGGAGTAGGCTCTTCAATCGGTTCAGGCACAGGTTCAGGCACGGATGTGGAAGCCATCTCCTCTTGAACGCTCTCAATGGTCGCTTCGTCACCCTCTTCGGCGACGGGTGCGGAGATGGGAAGAGCGGGTTCTATCGCTGTAGAGGGGGCTTCTTCGGGCGACGTGTCAGATGGTGCTAGCTCCTGCCAGAGCGATGGCGCAGGTGGAACACTCTCTGCCGTCTGTGGCTCTGTTATCTCTAAATCTATCTCTCGTTCAGTAATGACACGCCGCCCTAGTGCAACAGTCCGCTCTGCCACAGCTTGAAGGGTGAGGGGAAGCCCTTCACAACGAAGCCCTACACCGGGAATGAGGAGGTCTCCTATTGGTTTTGCCCAGTGTTCCGGAATCTGGCTTTTCCCATAGCGAATGCCCATCAGTGCGCCTATGGCGGAGCCTACTGCTTCAGAGTCGTAACCGCAGTTGACGGCAGCACAGACAGAGTCTCCGAAATCGTTCAGCCCGTAGAGCATTCCAATCGTAAAGAAGCCGATGTTGGGGGCGACATCTGAAAAATTTTTACTTCCGCACTCAATGAGAACGCTTTCGCGAGCTTCAAACCATGCGGCTCCGCGTTGCCCTGCGGTGAGAGCAGCTTTGACAGCGCGTGCAGTCCGGCTAGTGCGGGGTATCATGGCTAGCCCGATAGTTAGGAGCGTAAAGGTATCAGAAATGAAAAAGGCGGCACTCATCACCCCAGCGAGGAACATAGCCGCCCACTCCCCCTCTTCTGCATGGTCTATCGTAGCGTCTTGGTACGCATAGTTCGCAGCGAGTTGAGGGGAGCCGGGGGCGAGCAGTGCCCAGAAGTCGGCACGTGCCATCCCCATAGCACTGTCGCGAAACCAGTTGGAGTACGCACCGGAGGCAGGGGGAGGCAGTCCACGTTGAAGATTGAGGGTGGCATAGCCCAACTCTTCTTGTGAGTAGTCTAGGTGGTCTAACCATGCAATTGCCATCTCTTCGGGCGAAGGGCGTACCCCTAAACCCTCAAGAGTCTGTAGCCAAACAAGAGGAATATCGAGGGCGATACTCGCAACAGGTTGACCAGGGACAGGCACGTAGTAGTCTCGAAAACTCGAAATGAGTTGCCCTCGTGTACTTGCACCAAGGGTTATCCCAATACTTTTACCAAGCCACGCGCCATGCACTTTATCTAGATAGGTCTCTGCTGTAAGTTTTAATGCCGCCATCAGTTCCGTTTTACCTCATTATGTTGGATTAGTAACTACTCACCCTATGAAAAGAGTAGGATTCGGTTAGAAAGTGTCCGAGAATAGAACTATGCTAACCCGTGAAGAGTTTCCATCTATCTATGAGCAAGGCTTTGAGGCTGTCTGGGCAGTTATCGAAGCCATGCAAACCTCGCACCAAGCCCAGATTACGGCTTTGGAAGCGCGTGTCAAAGAATTGGAAGACCGTCTCGGCAAAGATAGTCACAACAGTAGCAAGCCTCCTTCGAGCGATGG
>JAPLCR010000417.1:11986-12748 GCA_026392135.1 Armatimonadota bacterium | reverse complement strand
AGGGATTCCTAATGGCAACAGTACCTCTCTATAATTCAGAAGGAAAGCAGATTGGCGAGTTGCCTCTACCCGATTCTATCTTCGGAGTTGAGTTCAACGAAGCCCTTGTGCATCAAGCCATCGTAACCGAAGAGGCGAACCAACGCCTCGGAACCGCGCAGACAAAAGAGCGCGGCGATGTGCGTGGCGGCGGACGCAAACCCTACCGCCAAAAAGGAACCGGTCGCGCCCGACAGGGTACGATCCGCGCTCCTCAGTGGCGCAAAGGTGGAACCGTTTTTGGTCCTCACCCCCGCAGCTACCGCAAGGCATTTCCGGTGAAGATGCGCCGTAAAGCTCTACGCTGTGTGCTTTCTCTTAAAGTGGCGAACTCGTCTATCATCGCATTAGATTCGCTCAGTTTTGCCCAGCCTAAGACGAAGCAAGCAGTTGGTCTATTGAAGGCTTTGGGATTGTCTGAGACACGTCGAGTTCTTATCATTGTTCCTGAGTACGATGTGGCGACGCTGAAATCCATACGTAACATTCCACAAGTGGAGCTACGCTACGCGCCCAACTTCTCAGTACGTGATATGATGACCGCACACAAGATCGTTCTGCTTCAAGGGGCGGTTGAGAAGATTACGGCAGTGTGGACACCCAATGGAACATCGGAAGAGGAGGTGGCGGCGTGAGAGACCCCTATATTATCATTGAGCGACCGTTGCTGACTGAAAAGAGCAACGACCAAGCGGCGCGGCAGAAGTACCACTTCCGTGTGAA
>JAPLCR010000417.1:3704-11941 GCA_026392135.1 Armatimonadota bacterium | reverse complement strand
AAAGATGCGAACAAGATTGAGATCGCTTACGCGATTGAGACCATCTACTCTACACAAGAGGTGACAGTGACCGCTGTCAACACCCTGAACATAAAAGGGAAGAAGGGGCGCGTGCTTAGCCGCGGCGCCAAAGCTGGCTACTCTCCTACTTGGAAGAAAGCCATCGTCACCACCAATAAACCACTGGAACTCTTTGAGGGTATCTAGGACGGAAGAGGAAACGAGGATTTGCGATGCCATTACGACAGTATAAACCGACTACTCCTTCACGTCGCTTTCGCAGAGGTTCGACCTATTCGGAGCTGACCCGTGTACCGGGAACCAACCGAACGCTCGAGCCACATAAGCCACTGCTAGAGCCGATTAAGAGGACAGGCGGACGAAACAACAAAGGGCGCATCACGCACCGATTTGCGGGCGGCGGTAACAAGAAAATGTACCGCATTGTTGACTTCAAACGGAACAAGCTTGATGTACCCGGAACGGTACTCTCTATTGAGTACGACCCCAACCGTACCTGCCGTATCTCTCTTATAGAGTACACAGACGGGGAAAAGCGTTATATTTTAACCCCAGAAGGGCTAAAAGAGGGGCAGATAATCATCTCTAGTGATACTGCTGATATTCGCCCCGGTAATAGCTTACCGCTACGCAACATACCTGTAGGTACGCAGATACACAACATCGAGCTGACGCTTGGTAAGGGCGGTCAGATGGTTCGTTCTGCTGGTACGAGCGCACAGCTGATGTCTAAAGAGACTAAGTATGCTCAGGTGAGACTACCTTCGGGTGAGACCCGGAGAGTTTTGCTGACCTGTAGAGCCACTATTGGTGTGGTTGGTAATGCAGAGCATGAGAACGAATCCTACGGTAAAGCGGGTAAGAGCCGATGGCTCGGTATCCGACCGCACGTTCGTGGTATTGCTATGACCCCGCGAGACCACCCACACGGTGGAGGCGAGGCGCAGAGCCCAATCGGACGCAAAAAAGGTCCTTCTACTCCTTGGGGCAAGCCTGCGCTTGGAGCCAAGACACGACGCAATCGTCGGACAGACAAGTTTATTACTCGTCGTCGCCGATAGGTTTCACTTTAGATTATGGAGAGATATGGCGGCTTAACTGCCGCCCTCTCTGGAGATTTTCATGGGACGTTCACTTAAAAAAGGACCTTATGCCGATCCGAAACTCTTGGAAAAAATTCGGACGCTGAATGCCCGCAATGAGCGTAAAGCCATTAAAACGTGGTCACGCCGCTCTACCATTTTTCCTGATTTCATTGGGCACACACTGCTCGTTCATGACGGGCGTAAACATATTCCGATTCTCGTCACGGAGAATATGGTTGGACACAAACTAGGCGAGTTCGCCGCCACCCGCACCTTCCGAGGTCACGCGGGACAGCAGATAGAACGCCGTTCCGGTATTAAATAAGGAGGACGCAGAAGATGGCAGAACAAATTGTGGCTGAAGCGAAACCCAAGTTCCATCGCGAAAGCCGAAAACAGGGCAGGGGGCGCAAAGTCCCTTCCAACCAGGCGCACGCCGTAGCCAAATTCCTGCGTGTTCCGCCTCGCAAAGCCCGTCTTGTAATGGACGAGGTGCGCGGGCAGTACGTACAGGAGGCGTTGGCATTCTTGAGTTATATCCCGAACCGTGCAGCTGGGTATATCTCAAAAGTGGTTACTTCCGCGGCAAGCAATGGAGTTAATAACCACTCACTTCGTTTGGAGAACCTCAAAATTGTAGAGGCACGTGCCGATGAGGGCCCGCGCATGAAGCGTGTTCAACCTCGCGCACAAGGTCGCGCTTATGCTATTTTGAAAAGAACCTCCCACATAACGATCATAGTGGAAGACGTTCCGCGTCCCCCCACCGTTCGCAAAGTAGGTACACGCGCAGCGGCAGCACGTGCGGCACGAGCTACTCAACTTACGACAGCCACAAACGACTAAGGTAGAATACCGAAAGGAACAACGACTTGGGACAGAAAGTTCACCCTATCGGCTTTCGCATCGGCGTTATCCGAAACCCTGATAGTACCTGGTATCTGCCGAAGCGCGGCTTCGCTGAGGCCGTATACGAAGATTACCTGATCCGACGCTTTATCAAAAAGAAGCACTACAGTGCGGCTATCTCTCGTATAGAGATAGAGCGACAAGGAAATCGGGTCAAAGCAACCGTTTTTACCGCGAAACCTGGTATCATTATCGGGCGACAAGGTAAGGGCGTGGAAGAGCTGAAAGCCGCTCTTGATGCGCTGACGAAAAAACAAGCACACGTTAGTGTGCAGGAGATTCGACAGCCTGATACGGACGCTCAACTGGTTGCTGAGGCGATTGGACAGCAGATTGAGAAGCGTATCGCCTACAAGCGAGCTATGCGCCAAGCTATCCTCCGCGCCACGAAACTTGGCGTAAAGGGTATCAAGATTACGTGCTCTGGTCGTTTGGCTGGTGCCGAGATGGCACGCAAAGAGCATGACCGTACCGGTAAGATCCCGCTTCAAACGCTTCGCGCCGATATTGATTACGGCTTTGCAGAGGCGGCAACCACCTACGGAAACATCGGTATTAAAGTGTGGATTTACAAGGGCGATGTCCTTCCCGGACAGCCTCGCCAATCTGAGATAGAGCCTCGACGTAGCGAAGGTCGCCCAGATCGCTCTGGTGAGCGTAACGACCGTAGTGAGCGTGGTCGCGGTGGAGACCGACAAGGTGGTCGCGGTGGACGCGGCGGCGGTGGCGGTGGATACAGCGGCGGCGGTGGTGGCGGTGGTTATCGTGGCGGCGGCGGCGGTACTGGTGGCACTGGCGGCGGTGGTTATCGTGGCGGTGGCAACAGTGGCGGCGGAACTCCTCCCCCACGCACAAACGGTTAGATTTGTAGCGCATCTCTCCCTCCCTCTTTTTGAGAAGGGGGGAGAGAGTGTGCTGTTTTGGTTTGCCCTCCTGACCGGGAGAGGGCTACTACAAAAACCACAGAGACACTCTCTCTAATTCTAAATCCCGTATCCCTTCAGTAACTGGAGGATACTCGGCGTAATGAGGTCGGACTCCCCGTGTCTGACAGCTCACGCGCCTTATGGAGGCAAATAAAACTTATGCTAATGCCCAAACGCCTGAAGCACCGCAAGCAACACCGCGGTCGCCGAGGAGGCAAAGCACTTAGTGGAAACTATGTGGCGTTTGGTGACTTCGGTCTTCAAGCCCTTGAATCGTGCTGGATTACGGCGAATCAGATAGAGTCTGCACGTCGTGCCATGACACGCTACATTAAACGACAAGGTAAGATTTGGATTCGTATCTTCCCAGACAAACCCTTCACGAAGAAGCCTGCTGAAACCCGCATGGGTTCTGGTAAAGGTGCGCCTGAAGGTTATGTGTCCGTAGTCAAGCCGGGTCGTATCCTTTTTGAGATGGGCGGCGGCGTGTCCGAACAGGATGCACGCGAAGCGATGCGGCTTGCAGGTCATAAACTTCCCATTGATGTTAAATTTGTTACTCGCGCCGACACCGAATCTGCTCGTATTGTGGCAAAAGGATTGACCGAGACCGAAGTGGTGGCAGAGGAGGCAACCGATGGCGAACCTTAAACTTAGTGAAGTTCGTAAGCAACTACGAAATATGAGTGACGAAGAGCTGGTGAATGAAGTTTCCGCACAACGCGCCAACCTCTATCATATGCGCCGCAAGTCGGCAATGCGCCAGCTGGAGAACACCGCGGATATCCACACTGCCCGCAAGCAGATTGCCCGCGCACTCACCATTCTGCGCGAACGTGAACTGTCCGCACAGAAAGAGGGGAAGTAAACGATAATGTCTGATATTGAGAACAACGTGCCAGAGGAAGAGACGGCTACCCCCTTAGTGCGAACACGCCGTAAGGTGCGACAAGGCAAAGTAACCAGTAGTAAGATGGAAAAGACCGTCATCGTAACGATTGAGCGACGTGTGCGCCATCCACTCTACGGAAAGTTCATGACCCGTAGTAAGAAGTTCGCGGCACATGACGAGAACAACGACTGCAAAGAGGGCGATACCGTTGAGATAATGGAGACGCGCCCCATCTCAAAGTCGAAAACATGGCGTGTTATACGCGTTGTAGAGCGTGCCAAGTAGTTTAGGCGCAACGAACGAGGAAAGGAAATAGAAGATGATTCAGTCTTATACCCGTCTCAAATGCGCCGATAACACAGGCGCACGCGAGATACTCTGCATTCGTGTATTGAAAGGTTCCAACACGCGCTACGCCTATGTTGGTGATGTGATAGTGGGCGTTGTTAAGTCGGCGACCCCTAACCAGCAGGTGAAAAAGAGCGACGTGGTACGATGCGTTGTCGTTCGCACGAAACACCCCATCCGTAGAAAAGATGGCTCTGTTTTGCGCTTCGATGACAATGCCGCAGTTGTTATAAACACGAATCTTGAACCGCGTGGTACGCGCATCTTTGGGCCCGTTGCCCGTGAGCTGCGTGAGCGCGACTTCATGAGGATTGTTTCGCTTGCTCCGGAGGTGCTCTAGAGATGACATACAAGAAACCGGGGTTGCCCGATAAGCCGGTCAAACTCAAGGTCAAGGCAGGCGATACCGTCAAGATTATCACCGGTAAAGACAAAGGTCATACCGGAATAGTACTGACCGCTATCCCGAAAGAGAACAAGGTTGTTGTGCAGGGCTTGAATATGATGATCAAGCACGAGAAAGACCGTCAGGCTCGCAAAGCGAACTCGACGGGCGCGAACACTGTCATCAAGGGTGGACGTATTGAAAAAGAGGCTCCTCTTAATGCGTCCAAAGTGATGCTGGTCTGCACCGCTTGTGGGCGACCCACTCGTGTGGGCTATGCCTATCGAGAGGGAACGGAGAAGCTCTCCCGACGTAAATATCGGGTGTGTAAGCACTCTGATTGCGGTAAAGAGATAGACTCACCACAAGCGACTGTGTAGTACACTCCCAATCTACCCTCTCTCTCCGCTAAGGTGGAGGGAAGGGGGTAGGTAGACCCCGAACGTCCCTAGATTTGCATCTAGTTCCGCGTTCCTGCCTCCGGTCAGAAATCGGATGGCGATGAAAGGATGATTGGAAATAATGGCTCGTCTGAAAGAGCGTTACCTGAAGGAGATTACCCCTAGTCTCGTCAGCCAGTTTAACTATAAGAACCCTATGCAGGTTCCCAAACTCGAAAAAATTGTTATCGATATGGGTGTTGGACGCGCCGGTCAGACTGGTGCGGGCGAAGCTGTGAAAGAGCTTGACGGTGCTGTGAAGGACATGACTGCTATTGCAGGGCAGAAGCCTATTATCACACGCGCTCGCAAGTCTATTGCTGCCTTCAAACTTCGTGAAGGCGCACGCATCGGCTGCAAAGTGACACTTCGCGGTGACCGTATGTATGAGTTTCTTGACCGCCTCGTAAACGCTACACTGCCCCGTATTCGTGACTTTCAGGGTGTTTCACCGAACTCATTTGATGGGCGCGGAAACTTCTCGATGGGTATGAAAGAGCAGATAGTTTTCCCTGAGATAGACTACGATAAAATCGATAAAGTGCGCGGTATGGACATTATTATGGTGACTACCGCCCGCACCGATGAAGAGGCTCGTGTCCTCTTGAAAGCGTTGGGAGTTCCGTTCCGCGTGAAGTAGTAATACCTTATCGCGTGTGAATTCTGCGCCTTGTTGGAAATTGTCGCGAACCACAAGAAGGAGCGCGAAGCGGGTGAATAGTAACCCGCACAGTTCTTGGCATGGGGAGAGCAAAACTCTCTCTTCATGACAGGGGAGCCATCCCCGATATAACCTTTGGAGGAAAACCTTTTGGCAAAACAGTGTCTCATTGAAAAGGCGGCTAAGAAGCCTAAGTACAAGGTACGCGCCTACACCCGTTGTAATATCTGCGGTCGCCCTCGCGCCGTGTTGAGCAAATTTGGCATCTGCCGTATCTGCTTCCGTGAAATGTCGCACAAGGGACTTATCCCTGGTGTAACCAAGTCGAGCTGGTAGGAGAATAAAGTAAATGTCATTTGTAACCGACCCTATCGCCGACCTGTTGACGCGCATTAGAAATGCAAACAGCGCGAACCACGATGCTTTGGAGCTTTCCTTCTCTAAACAGAAGCTAGAAGTTGTCAAGATTTTGCATCGTGAAGGCTTTTTGAAGAGCTTCGACATTATTGAGAGCAAGCCTTGCAATAAGCTCAAGATACAACTGAAATATGGTCCACGTCGCGAGAAGGTACTTACTACTCTTCGCCGCGTGAGTAAGCCTGGACTTCGTATCTACTGCGCTCATGAAAAACTGCCCCGAGTTCTACGCGGTTTGGGTATCGCGATTATCTCCACCTCTCAAGGTATGATGACCGACAAAGAAGCCCGCAGGCGTGGTATTGGCGGCGAAGTTATCTGCTTCATCTACTAGAAAGTAGTGCGCTGTGTGCGCCCAATCTTAATGAGGAGGCGCACACACCCTACTTTGCCTGATAGACCCGCGCTAGCCCAAAGCAGTGCGGAGGTCATGTTAAGGCTGTCATCGTGAAAGGTTGCACCATGTCTCGTATTGGTCGTCGCCCCATTGTACTCCCCAAAGGCGTGGAACTTACGCGTACTGAGGATGGAGTTGTTACCGTAAAAGGTCCTAAAGGAACGCTTACGCGCTCTATTAGCCCCGATTTAACAATTGTTATTGAGAATGAGACGGCTGTTGTGCAGCGTCCCACCGATAACAAAGAGCATCGTTCGTTGCACGGTCTTTCTCGTACCCTTGTTGCCAATATGGTAGAGGGTGTAACTACGGGATACACCCGCCAGTTGGAGATACAAGGTGTTGGCTTTCGTGCTGAGGTTCAGGGAACACTCCTTCGGCTTAGCGTAGGCTTCTCTCATGCGATTGAAGTACTGCCTCGCGAAGGCGTTGCGTTCGCTGTTGCTAACGCCCCCCACTCTCGTAACCCCGTCACCACCATTACTGGAATTGACACGGAGCGCCTTGGTCAGACCGCCGCCGAAATTCGCAAACTCCGCAAGCCTGAACCTTACAAAGGCAAGGGGATTCGCTATAAGGGCGAAGCCGTGCGCCGCAAGCAAGGAAAAGCCAGCGGTAAGGGCGGTAAGAAGAAGTAGTCTGTGCCGTTGTGAAGCGACCCTTCACTCTGTTCTTATCGGGCACCTCTTTCCTCAGTGGGGAGAGGTGTCCTTTGGACGGGGAAAGGGTAAAAACACCCCAAAAAGAATCGCTATCCCTTCTTTGAGAGAGCCGCTTTTTGTGGTATAATGACGTGCTTATGTGTTGCGAGATTCTACGTAGCACATCTATTTATAGGGCGTTGGGTCGGTAATCCAACGCGAGAGGAAACTGGATGAAGTCTCAAGAGAAGATAAGGTTACGCGAAAAACGCCGCACGCGCATACGGTCTAAGGTGGCTGGTACACCGAGCCGCCCGCGTTTAAACGTTTATCGTAGTGCTCAACATATTTACGCGCAAGTGATAGACGATGACCGTGGCCACACCCTGGTCTCAGCGTCTACTATAGACCCTTCACTGCGCGAAAGCCTGAAAACAGGCGGTGATCTTACGGCTGCGAAAGCGGTTGGGAAGCTTATCGCGGAGCGTGCTATCGCTCAAGGCATTAACACCATCGTTTTTGATCGCGGTGGCTATCTCTATCATGGTCGCGTGCAAGCACTGGCGGACAGTGCTCGCGAAGGCGGCTTGCAATTCTAAGAAGGAGCATCCATTGGCGAAGATAAATCCCGATACGCTCAACCTCGAAGAGCGCGTCGTTCGTACCAACAAGTGCCAGAAGACCACCAAGGGTGGACGCACCATGAGCTGGAGTGCCCTTGTCGTTGTGGGCGACCGCAATGGTCATGTTGGCGCAGGGCTAGGTAAAGCACGCGCTATCCCCGATGCTATCCGCAAGGGTATAGAGGCGGCAAAAAAGAACATGATTGAAGTTCCTACCATTGGCGGAACCCTCACCCATGAGATTTTCGTGAAGGAAGGCGCGGCACGCGTTATGCTCAAGCCGGCTTCCGCAGGAACTGGAATCGTGGCTGGTAGCAGTATGAGAACCATTCTCGAACTCGCTGGAGTCCACAATGTTCTTGGCAAATCTCTTGGCTCTAACAACTCTGTCAATATCTGTTGGGCAACTTTCGCGGCTCTCCGACAGATGAAGCGTGTTGGGACGGTTTCCCAGTTGCGTGGACAGTCTGTAGACGAGATGTGCCCGTGGAT
>JAPLCR010000417.1:0-3679 GCA_026392135.1 Armatimonadota bacterium | reverse complement strand
TGGATTCGCAAAGTAGAGGAGAATTCGTAAATGGCGGTTAAGCTGAAAATCACGTTGCGTCATAGTGCCATTGGTTACTCGCAACGGCATAAAGACACCGTGCGAACGCTGGGCTTTAAGAAACTACACCAGAGCGTGGTACGTGAAGATTCTCGTGCGCTTCGCGGTATGCTCCACAAGATTAACCACCTCATCGCGGTAGAGACCGTCAACGAGGAGTAGAGGAGAACACCATGAGTGAAGGACTGCATAATCTAAAGCCCGCCGAGGGTTCAACCCATCGCCCCAAGCGTATTGGGCGTGGTATTGGCTCTGGGCATGGCAAAACCAGCGGACGAGGACACAAGGGCGACAAGTCACGCGGTCAGACTCGTCAAGGATTTGAAGGCGGTCAGACTCCGCTCCATCAGCGTCTGCCTCTTTATCGTGGTACGCGCCACCGTAACCGTCAACTTGAACAAGTTGGAGGAGGCATTTGAGTCTGGGGCAGAGATAAGCCCTGAGATTCTACTTGCAAGTGGTTTTGTTCGTGACCTGTTTGCGGGGCTTAAAATCCTTGGCGACGGCGAACTGACTGTGAAACTCAACGTCAAAGCACATAAGTTTAGCGCAAGCGCAAAAGCCAAAATCGAAGCGGCTGGCGGAACAACTGAAGTTCTCGCTAGTAGAAGGTAGTTAGAAAATGTTAGACGCGATTGTAAAGGCATTAGCGATACCCGAACTCCGAAAACGAATTCTTTTCGTTCTCGGAGCCTTTACCGTATTCGCTTTGGGGGCGCATATTCCTGTACCGGGAATTGACCACGACAAACTGGCTAGTATTCTCGGCGGACAAGCCGGTGGGTTGCTGGGTCTTGTGGATGTCTTTTCGGGAGGGGCGCTTCGCCGTATGTCCATCTTTGCGATGGGCATTGGACCGTACATCAACGCTTCTATCATTATGCAGATGATGACTTTTGCTTTGCCGCAGCTTGAGGCTATGCAGAAGGAGGGTGAGGGAGGGCGAAAGCGTATTGCTGCTATAACCCGTCGCCTTACCATTCTTTTTGCGTCTATTCAGGCTTTTAGTATGACCATCCTGTTTAACAATGGGGGGGCGCATCTGCATTTCACGCAGGTGCTTCAAATCGTTATTGTGTTGACTGCAGGCTCAACGCTTCTGCTTTGGCTTGGCGAACAGGTGACCCAAAAAGGTGTAGGCAATGGCGTTTCGCTCATTATCTTCGCGGGTATCATGCTCAGCCTGCCTTTCCAGTTGCAAAACGTCTTCACGCAGATTAAGGCACGAAACATCTATCCTATTCATGCCGTCTTGCTGATGGCGATATTCGTAGGAACTATCTACGCTGTTGTCTACATTACTCAAGGGATACGGCGTATTCCGATAGCCCACGCCAAGCGCGTTATTGGTATGCGGCAAACACAGGCTTCTGCCTCCTTCTTGCCCATCAAAGTAAACAGTGCGGGCGTTATACCTATCATCTTCGCCATTTCGCTGATGCTCTTTCCAACCACGCTTCTGAACCTCATTCCTGTAAGACCGGGCGAGGGTCCCATAGGGTGGCTAAAAGATAGAGCGCAGTACATGGGGCCAGGTAGTCTTTGGACAGTGGGTCCTTTTGAGTTGCCTGTTCCCACCTTTATCTACGCCCTGTTGATTATGGTTTTCACCTACTTCTACACCTCTGTTGTGATGAACGTTTCGGAGATGGCAGAAAACTTGAAGAAATACGGTAACTATATTCCCGGCATTCGCCCCGGTAAAGCGACCCATGAGTATTTGGATAGAGTGATTTCGCGCATTACTTTTGCGGGTGCTATCTTCCTTGCCCTTGTCGCTATTATGCAGTATGTTGTGTACTGGGTAGTGCCGAACTTGTCTAAATTGCAGTCGTTCCAGCTGATAGGAGGCACCTCTCTTCTCATCGTGGTTGGCGTGGCAATTGAGACCATGCAGGCGATAGAAGCCCAACTTCTCATGCGTGACTATGAGGGCTTTATTAAAAAAGCGAACCGTTAAGGTACTCCCAGTTTTTGTACGTAGCAAAGGCACTGACCGATGATACTTGTACTATTGGGACCGCCCGGCGTGGGAAAAGGGACTCAAGCATCGCGCATCTCTTTGCACTACGAGATACCGCATATCTCTACGGGTGCCATGTTTCGGGATGCTGTGGCGCGTGGAACAGAGTTGGGTAGGCGGATTCAGCGTTATCGCATAGACAAAGGGGAGTACGTTCCGGACGACGTGGTTATTGAGGCTGTGCGCCAGCGAATACACGAGCCGGACTGCGCGAAGGGTTTTCTACTAGATGGGTTTCCGCGCACGATTGTACAGGCGGAGACGTTGAACCGGTTTTTGTCTACTGAAAAGCTGCGCTTGAATGCTGTTATTAACTTTGATGCTCCGATCGATGACATTGTAAAGCGTTTTAGCGGACGGCGTGTCTGCCCTGTAGACGGCTCTACCTACCATATTGAGCATAATCCGCCGCTCCAACCGGGGCTGTGTGATGAGTGCGGCGCGCAGTTGGAGCAGAGATCTGACGACGACCCGGTTATTGTGAAAAGACGGCTAGAGGTTTATAACGAAAAGACCGCACCTCTGGTAGACTACTATGAGACTTCGGGACTGCTTCGCACGGTAGACGCTTCACGCGAGCCTGAAACAGTTTTTGGGCAGGTGGTTGCACTACTGGAAGGTTGGCAATGGCACATCTGAAAACATCCGCCGAAATCGAGAAAATGCGACAGGCGGGGCGGATCGTTCATAAGGCGATACACACTGCGGGATGCGCGATCGCTCCTGGTGTAACGACTGCAATGCTTGAGGATATCGCAAGTCAGATAATCTCGGATAGCGGGGGGTCTTCGCCATTTTTGGGGTATGCGCCGCAGGGACACCCACCTTTTCCGGCTTGGACGTGTATCTCTGTGAATACAGAGATTGTACATGGTGTACCGGGTAGCTATGTCCTCCGTGAAGGCGACATCGTGACGATAGACTGTGGTGTTGAGCTGAATGGTTGGATTGCCGACAGTGCTTGGACGTTTCCGGTGGGGAGTGTTTCGCCCACCGCGCAGAAGCTATTGCAAGTGACGCACGACTCACTTTTTAAAGGTATTGCAGAGGCGAAGCGTGGACATCGTATTGGGGACATCGGTTGGGCTGTGCAGCGGTATGCCGAAGCGAATGGGTTTTCGGTAGTGCGTGAGCTGACCGGACATGGAGTGGGTAAAACCCTTCATGAAGGGCTACAGATTCCCAACTACGGTCGGCGCGGAAAAGGTACTCCTCTTCAGGTAGGTATGACCCTCGCCATAGAGCCTATGCTTAATGCAGGGCGACGTGAGATTGCTGTACTTGATGATAAGTGGACTATAGTGACTGCGGACGGTAGCCTGTCCGCCCATTTTGAACATACGGTTGCCGTAACATCCAGCGGAGCCGAGATTTTAACGAACGGAGAATAGATGCCACCACCTAAGAAAACTGGCGGAAACTACGGAAGAGGCGGAGGTCGCCCCATCAATCGCGGACCTCGTCCGGCTCCTACCGTAAGTACAGGTCCTAAGCTATCGAAGCCTGCTGCTGACAGTGGCAAGGAAGAGGCTATTGAGGTAGAGGGTTTTATTACCGAATCTCTGCCAAACGCCATGTTCCGTGTCCAAATTCCTG
>JAPLCR010000674.1 GCA_026392135.1 Armatimonadota bacterium | reverse complement strand
GTCAGTAACGGCAAACTGCCCATTACTAATAGTCATAGTTGCATGGCGGCGCGAAGCATTGGTATCGTCTGGAAGCGGTATCGGGTTCGAGGGGTCTCGTCCCATAACCATAGATGCACTATTCAGAGGGAAAATTGCCCCAGAATAACTCCCTATTGTACCCACTAAACGCGGTCCTTGCGCTACAGGTATGGTACTAATTCCTCCAATAGAACTACCAAAGCCGTTTTCTCGGGAAAAAGGGTCGGCTGTTCCCTCTGTTATCGGCTGAATGGGAGGCATCTCTGGCTTCGCAAACGGATTCCCTGCCGGAGCGGTACTCTCAGGTGTCTCCGTCTGGATACCCACCCTCTCCAACAGTATCTTAATTTTGCCCTGCTCATAAGCTCGATAGACAAAGTAGGCAACACCTGCGAAAAAACAGATTCCTATAAGCGTATTGAGGAAACCATTTCCACCGGAAGGCACTGGAACGGGCTGCGTAGAAGCACCGCTCGACGGCACAGCGGAGTTTGAGGTAGAGGCGGAAGGACTAACAGGCGCAGTTACGACGGTGAGCGTCTTCACATCTGCCCAGTCTACATTTATCGGAGCGCGGTGATGACCATCTGACTGATGAGCGCGGGAGAGTGATTCTGTAAGGCTAGTAGGCTTATTCGAAGCATAGCTCACGCTAACCGTAATTGGCTCGTCTAGCGGTACGCTCTCAAAACGCGCTACGCCATTATCTCCCGACTTCAGAATTAGCGTCTTACTGAAAGACTTATTGGCATTTGTAAGGCTTACCTGTACATCTGTCACAGGGCGACCTTTCGACTGCACAGGAACATAGACCACCTGCACGTACTTAAAGGTCGTCTCCAAAATGCTCGTCTGAGTTTTTGTGTTCACTGGTACACGGGCGATATTTCCCCGCGTATTATCATAAACCTCTATCTCAGAGTCTTCCACTTTAAGGTCAACAGGAACAGGAAGCGCAACTACTCCAGATGTCGGGGTCGGTAACGGCGCGGGGGGTCTAGGGTCGCTGCCTTTGGTTAAAAAGCGGTACGCAAAATCTCCCTGCACATCCATCTTTATCTGCATAACAGACGTGTTGGCGGCAGGAGCAACAGGAGAGGCGGACTGTTTATCCGTAGGCGGAGGCGTTTTCTGTTGAGCAGAGAGTAGGCAAGCCTGTACAAGCAGAGCCGCCAACATACCGATTCGAATCAGATTTCTGCGCTTCATTCTCATACACTCCCTTTTAAGTGGCGTATCGCCTTGGATAGATGGTTAATAATGTCACCTGCAACGAGGCTTGCGGGATCAATCTCTTCCACCGCAAGGTCTCCCGCTAACCCATGCAGAAACGCCCCCAATGCTACCGTGCGCGTCACGTTCACACTATTCCCATAACATACCGACTGCGCCAAAAGGCTCCCGACAATCCCAGTCAGGGTGTCCCCAGAGCCGCCCGTAGCCATACCTCCGTTACCTGTACTATTAACGACAACAGCACCCATAGGGTTCGCGATAAGGGTGTGTTTGCCCTTTAATAGTACGGTAGCACAGTACTTTTTTGCAAGTGACTGAACGCTTGCTAAACGGTTTGACTGTACTCCATCGGTTTGTGTTCCCAAAAGCCTACTCGCTTCCCCCGGATGCGGTGTCAAAATAAGAGGGGAACCGCTGTTTTTCGCACGCTCAACTGCAATTGTCGGCGATTTCGCCAGTGCGTTCAGCCCGTCCGCATCCAAAACGACGGGCTTAGGTATCTCTAGTAGTATTCGCTGAACCAGCCGCACCGTAGAGGGGTGCGTGGTAAGCCCAGGTCCTATACAAAGTACGGTCATACGTTCGGCGTAACGCGCGATGGTATCGAAGGCGGCTTCCGAAGCACATCCATCCTCCTCCTCTAGTGGTACGGTCATCTGCTCGTTTAGTTTCGTTGCGAGGATAGTCTGCGCGGATTTCGGTGCAAAAACAGTAACCAACCCCGCGCCTGAGCGTTGCGCCGCCATCGCAGTCAGAGCAGGTGCTCCCACCATTCCTCTCGACCCCGCGATAATTCCGACGTGTCCAAAATTGCCTTTGTGCGCGTCTGCTCCTGAAAAGCGAATAGCCTCTAAAACCGACTTCATGTCAGAAGGCGTGGAGAGTTGACTTGCTATTTGTAACGGGATAGCCTCCCATGGGAAGCCTATATCTGTGATATGAATCTCGCCCACCACATCTGCGCCACCGCCGAGATAGAAACCCCATTTCGGATAACCAAACGTAACCGTGTGATGAGCGTGAAACACCGCGCCGTGTATTACGCCCGTCGTCGCATCCAGTCCCGAAGGTATGTCTACCGCAATGCGCTGAACGTTAGCAGGTAGCCCCTTGCACACCTCCAGAGCCTCTTTGTAGCGAGACTGTGGAGCGCGGTTCAGCCCCGTTCCAAGCATTGCATCTATCACGAAGTCGCACGTCTCAAGGGCACAGCGCATATCGGTGAGGTTGGGTAAAAACAGGATAGAAGGGTTGGTCTTGCAAAGAGTATCGTAAGGTGTATGAGCAAGAGTCCCTACCCCAGGAACCTCCAATGCGAACACCGACACTCTCATCCCCAGAAGAGCAAGATGCCGTGCCACCACATAGCCATCACCGCCGTTATTCCCCTTCCCACACAAAATAACGACGCTCTTACCGCGCAGATAGACATAGCACTGACGCATAAAATCCACGATAGCGATACCGGCATTCTCCATAAGCATCGTGCCCGGAATAGAGAAGTCCGTCATCGCTAATCTATCTAGTTCGCGCATCTCATCTGCATTGACAACCTTCATACACACACCTCGCTTCTAAACCTCTCCCGCGCACCCTCCACCCAACCTTACGCACTGACAAAAAAAGCTAGGCACGCACTGTAGAGAAGAGCGGTGCAATCGCTACTGCTAAATGTCAATATTAGGTTTAGTTTATCCGATAACCCCTCAGAAAGCAAGCGAACTAAATCACGGTTTCAAAATTCGCAATCTATGCAGGAGTCAACACCACCGATAGCGAATCGTAATGAAATTCTGCACAACAGAGATTGAGGATAACAGGAACACATGATTCACAAGGGAGAGTATCTTCGAGACTTACTGCGCGGCGAAGTCGGCAAAACCGTCCACGCGCACGGCTGGGTAAAGACGCGCCGAGATAGCAAGGGCATCTCTTTCATCCAACTAAACGACGGCTCGTCGTTCCAAGATCTACAGGTCGTCGTAGAGGCAGGAAGCATTCCGGAAGAGGTGATGAAAGTCACCACAACGGGTGCCTGCGTCCGCGTAACGGGAGAGATCGTCGCCTCTCCTGCCGCTGGGCAGCCAGTAGAACTCAAAGCAAAAGAGATCGCACTCTACGGCGGCGCAGACCCCGCCACCTACCCCCTCCAAAAAAAGGGACACACCATGGAGTTCCTGCGCGACATAGCGCACCTCCGCACACGCTCCAACACCTTCGGAGCGGTCTTCCGCGTCCGCAACGCACTCGCTCACGCTATACACAGCTCCTTTCAAGAGCGCGGCTTTGTCTACGTACACACTCCCATCATCACCGCCTCTGACTGCGAAGGCGCAGGAGCCATGTTCCAAGTCACAACTCTCGACATGATGAACCCGCCGCGTACCGATAAGGGCGAGATGGACTACGCAAAAGACTTTTTTGGTAAGCCCGCCTTTCTCACTGTAAGCGGTCAGCTGAATGCAGAGATTTTCGCGCTCGCCTTTACCAACGTATACACATTTGGCCCAACCTTCCGCGCAGAGAACTCCAATACACCGCGCCATCTCTCCGAGTTCTGGATGATAGAGCCTGAAATGGCGTTCTGCGACCTAAGCGGTAATATGGAGCTAGCCGAAGACTTCCTGAAGTACACGATTAAAAGCGTGATGGAGGCTTGTCCAGACGACCTAGATTTCTTCAATAAGCGAATTGATAATACCGTTCTGGAAACACTTACGCAGGTCGTGGAAAGCCGATTTGAACACGTCACCTATACGGAGGCGGTTCGCATCCTGGAAAAAAGCGGTCGGACATGGGAGTTCCCTGTCTTCTGGGGGGCCGACCTTCAGTCCGAACACGAACGCTATCTTACAGAAGAGACTTTCAAGAAGCCCGTCATCGTAACGGACTACCCCAAAGAGATTAAAGCCTTCTATATGCGTGCAAACGAAGACGGCAAAACGGTTCGCGCTATGGACGTTCTAGCACCGCGAATCGGCGAGATTATAGGCGGAAGCCAACGCGAAGAGCGGTACGATGTGCTTCTAGACAAAATTCGGAAACAAGACCTAAACGAAGAGGCGTACTGGTGGTATCTCGAACTACGTAAGTACGGCTCAGCACCCCACGCCGGTTTTGGGCTTGGCTTCGAGCGGCTGATGCTCTACCTTACGGGCATGAAAAACATAAGGGATGTCATTCCCTTCCCACGCACTCCCGCTTCGGCGGACTTTTAGAGGAGAAGATAACACATGGGACGACCTGTCACACTTTTTACGGGTCAATGGGCAGACTTGCCATTCGAAGTAGCGGCAGAGAAGGCGAAAGCCTTCGGTTACGATGGTATTGAGTTGCCCTGCTGGGGCGACCACTTCGATGTTACGCAGGCAACCGGCGCAAACGCCGCCGCCTACTGCAAATCTCGCCACGAGATACTAGCGAAGCATGGACTGAAGACCCACGCTATCAGCAACCACCTCGTAGGGCAGGGTGTTCTCGATATTATCGACGAACGCCATAAATCGATTCTACCTCCCTACGTCTGGGGCGATGGCGACCCCGCTGGTGTAAATGCCCGCGCCGCTGAAGAGATGGTAAGCGTAGTCAATGGCTTTACAGGCTCTTCTATCTGGCATCTACTCTACTCGTTCCCGCCGGTGCTACCCAAGCAGATTGAGCAGGGCTATGCCCTCCTCGCCGAACGCTGGAAGCCGATTCTGGATGTCTTTCAAGAGAACGGGGTTAAGTTCGCCCTCGAAGTCCACCCCACCGAGATCGCCTTCGACGTAGAGTCCGCGAAACGAACCCTCGAAGCCCTCGATCACCATCCCGCATTCGGCTTCAACTACGACCCTAGCCACCTCGGCTATCAGGGTGTAGACTACGTGCAGTTTATCTACGAATTCAGCGATAGAATCTTCCATGTCCACATGAAAGATGTCTACTGGTCGCCCACCCCCAAGCGCATCGGAGTATTCGGCGGTCACACGAACTTCGGCAACCCAGAACGCTACTGGGATTTCCGCTCTCTCGGACATGGGCGCATTGAGTTCGAGGAGATTATCCGCGCACTCAACTTTATCAACTATCAAGGTCCCCTCTCTGTTGAGTGGGAAGATAGCGGCATGGACAGAGAGCATGGCGCAGCCGAATCCGCTGCATTCGTCAAGAACATCGACTTCAAGCCCTCGTCGTTCGCCTTCGACTCGAACTTCGACAAGTAACTTCAGATTGCTTGAATTAAAAGGAGGCGGCTCTATCCTGGTTTTGGGGTAGAGCCGCCTTCTTTTATCCCTGAAACCAGAGCGCTAGGCTTTTCGTCTGTAGGTCAAGCGAGAATTAATGAGGTAGCGGGGCGGTAAAAGTGATAAAAACTCTTCAGTTGTTGATTTTGGTACTATTTTGGAGTTGTGCGGGAGCCATTGCAGGCGGTTGCGCCGTATACATGACTATTGCTATTAGCGGCGTTTACAAAGGCGGAGAGTGTATGCCAATGCTCTACCTTTTGATGATTCCGGGAGGTGTAGCAGGTTTTCTTATCGCTATAATTATTTCGAGCATTCGTATCTTCGCTCAACCAAACCAGTAGCAAACGAATGGAGGCAATTGACTTATGAAAGCTCTACTACTCCCCCTCAACATCACTCTACTGGCAGTTGGCGTTCTCGCTTACGCCGAACCGCCCAAGCCTCAACCCAAACCTACCCTCATCGTCAAGCCTTATGCAGAGATAGAGAGCTACCGCAAATGGGAGCGAATCAATAAAACTCCCTATTTCGTGGAAAGCAAGTTCGCCATGCTTTGTCGCGATACACGAAAACGGCAAATCGATGAGGCGAAAAACAATCCTCACGTCGAAACCTACATCACGGTCCATGTAAACGCTATTGGCAACAAAGCGATGAGGGCGACAAAAAACGTATCGTTTCCGGTGGGAAGCGTTGTCATTAAAGAGAAGTATGAGATAGACAAGAGCACCTACAAAATGAAGCCCAATACTCCGCCGAAATTGATGACGGTGATGATAAAGCGGCAGAAGGGCTATTCGTCTACAACAGGCGATTGGGAGTACCTTGTAACAAAAGGCGACGGGGAGCTACAGGCGCGAGGCAAAATCGCAAAGTGCCAAAACTGCCACGCCAAGCAGAAGAATACCGACTACGTTTTTCGCACGTATAGAGAACCTATTCGCTACTAACGATGCTCGAATGCCATTCAATAGAGAGCATTCGCCCAAAAGAGGAGAGGTGTGCTTCCGCACTACCCGTCCCTATCCTGACCCCAAAATAGTAGAACGTGTAGTAACAAGTCTTCCTTGTTACTACACGCTCTTTTCCAAAATCGGGGTGGCGAGATTCGAACTCGCGACCTCACGGTCCCGAACCGTGTACTCTACCATGCTGAGCCACACCCCGATAGCATATCCCTACAACCTCAGAAATTATACGCGAAATGGAGAGTGATGTCAAGAAAATAGGTCACTACTTTCACCACCACAAGAGGTATAATCACAGAGAAGCCGTTGCCCATACAGGGCGTGGAACGCCCAAAAGAATGTCCAATAGGAGTATCACATCATGCTAAAAATAGCACTAAAACCCATTTTCACCGCCGCTCTACTCGCGCTCACTCTAAACGCGCTTGCCCAACAGAAGCCCTCCGCACCACCGAAGGACAAATCGCCGCACAGCGGCGGTATGCAAGCCCCGTTTGCAGGCAAAGCCCCCAAGATGACCGTCGAGCAGGCACTCCAACAAGCCGTAAAGTCGGATGAGACGCTCGCACCCCTAGAAAAAGCCTTCAAAGCCGCCGAGATAAACCTGAAAAAGAAGCCGAAAGACGCAAAAACCAAAAAGGCATACGTAGATGCTTGCTACCAGTACGGTCACCAAGCAATGGTCAACGGAAGCAAACAGCCCCGTGTTCTCTACCGTGCCTCTCTCGCGCTCTACCGCCGCGCCCTCAAAGTAGACCCAAAACACGAACCAAGCCTCAAAGACAAGCAGTTGATTGAGGATATCTACAAAACCATGCCCGGAGGTATCCCTCAGTAAGCAGCGCACCTGCTTATTAAGACGGGCAGATGCTGTTGCATCTGCCCGTTTTCATTTGGGTGTGTTTCATTTGAGTTGGTTTTTGCGTTTCATGCCGCCAATCTCAAATCGT
>JAPLCR010000348.1 GCA_026392135.1 Armatimonadota bacterium | reverse complement strand
TAGTCTCCCTTTCCCTAGAGGTTTTGGAAGATTTTAACATCCCAACATCCCTAAAGCCGCTCACTAATATCTTGAAGGAGTGGGAGAGTGGCTACCGCGTGAACCATTTGTCGGGTGGGGTTTGGTTCTTGTAGAACTGCTCTAACTTCATGGCTTTCGTGTGACCGTCCATAAAACCTAGGTCTACAAAGTCCTGGTGGCGCGGATTTGGTCTACCGTCTACGGGATCGTTTAGAGGAAACGAGGGCGATACCATTTTATAGGAGTCGGGTCTATCGGTGAGGAGGTCATCGGCTAGACCAATATCCCCCAGCATGAGCGTGTCGGCGGTATGGGTAATATCTGCGAGTTTGGTGATGCCCGTCTCCAGCTCCTCTGGGTCGGAGAGGTCTGGAAATATCAGTTCATTCAGCCCGTAGGAGTTGGCTAGACTGCGCGAGTCTTGCGGGCAACGGCGTATCTCCTTACTTTTGGTGTAGGGTTCGATAAGTGTTGACCAGAGGTACTGCGTGTTCGAGGTATCGCCGTTGGGTGGGCGAATCGCGACGGGTGTGAGGGTCTCATCGTAGTCTTGAGTGTACATCAGCACGCCCATCGCGAGCTGTTTTTCGTTGCTGAGGCAGACGGCTTGACGTGCCTTCGCTCTGGCTTGAGAGAAGATAGGGAAGAGGATAGCCGCGAGTATTGCGATAATGGCTATCACAACAAGCAGTTCAATCAGAGTGAAGGCGTTTCGTTTCATCTATATTTTGGGTAGTTTCCATGGGGCGCGATAGGTGCGTTTTAGCATCTTTGAGGCTTCTGCGTCTCCGAGAATGCGCTCTTTCCCGGGATCCCATTTGAGAGATTCACGCCCCAATCGCATGGCGATGTTTCCCAAGTGACAGATGGTAATAGAGCGGTGTGCCGTCTCTACTGGAGCGATTGGCTCTTTACGTGAAATTACGCAGTCTATAAAGTTGCGGTAGTGGTTGTTACTCTCGTAGAGGTGTATCTCATTTTCGCCAATAACGGAGTTGAGTATCTCTTTGGAACTCGCCTCGTGCGCTCCTCGGTTCGCCCACACCCAGCCCGCATCGCCCTCCCAAGTTACGCCTCCACGCTCTTTGTTTGAGATAATGAGGCGCACACCACTCTCATAGAGTGCCTCGAAGTGGTACTCGGTTGCGGTGTCCCACAGTTCGTCGGGAGGAAATTCTGCTTTGGCGTTCTGTATCTCAATAGGACCCGTCGCCTCTGTTCCCATTCCCCACTGAGCGCAGTCGGGGTGGTGACCGCCCCAGTCGGTGACTTGACCGCCGGAGTAGGCGTATATCCAGCGGAAATTGACATGGCAACGGGCGGGAGCGTAAGGGGCTTCCGGTGTGCTACCGAGCCATGTGCTGTAGTCAAACCCATCGGGAATGGGTTCCGGCTTTTTGCGGTCTCCGGTTTTGCCAAAGTCAGGGCGACCTCCAGGTAGACCGCATCGCACTGTGTGCAGTTTGCCAATACGCCCGTTTCGCACGAGTTCGCAGGCGCGTCGAAAGTTGGAATCCGACCTCTGTTGGCTCCCTGTTTGAAAGACACGCTTATATTTTTTGACGGCGTTGCTCATGGCGCGTCCCTCGGAGATGGTGAGGGCAAGGGGTTTCTGACAGTAGATGTCTTTACCCGCTTTGCACGCTTCAATCACGGGGATAGCGTGCCAGTGGTCGGGAGTCGCTACCTCTACTGCGTCTATATCTTTACGCGCTAATAGTTCTCGGAAATCGGTGTAGGTGTCGCAACCTTTGTAGTTTCCGCTCGCCTTATCGTCAGCGTAGACCGCCTCTACTAGCCGCTTTGCAGGTTCACGCCCTGCGACGGAGCCATCCCAGTAGCCGGGGCTTTCACGGTTCAAGTCGCAGATAGCGATAACCTGCACTCGTTCGTCGTGGAGAAACTCACGCAGGTCATTCGTACCCTGATTACCTGTACCGATGAACCCCATCGTAATACGATTACTGGGAGCCACCTTACCGCCGCGTCCCAACGCGGAGGCGGGAATTACCGTTGGAAACCCAATCACGCCTGCCACGAGAGTTGCCTTTTGCAGTACCTCACGTCGGGTCAAAGTCTCTCTCATAGTTATCTCCAAAGCTCCTCTGTGATAGATTGATGCTGTCTGAGGCTTTGATTCTCTTTTGCTACTCTGTTTTCCTGCTTCAAAAGAGGGGAATTGGATAGGGTGAAAAGAGCAAACCCTTAATGCGTGCTAGGGGCTTATTCTGTTGTATACTTTCTTGTATTCATCGGAGGAGGACGGTTTCTTGCTTGAGATTCTGTGTTCGGACATTATCTACTCAAATCCTACTCTTTGGATCGCCCGTGTAGTAACAAAATAAGACTCGAAAAAATGTGCTTGTCACGGTTTTCGCCTAGTTTTGTGTACGCTGGTGTCACACCTGCC
>JAPLCR010000308.1:58124-59195 GCA_026392135.1 Armatimonadota bacterium | reverse complement strand
GAATAAGTAGCCCTATGCAGCTCCACCAGACGCAGAACCTACCAATGGCTTGCTTTCGATAGTCCTCTACCATCATAAACGCCCAACCGATGGGTAGCCCGAAGTAGGGAACGGTAAGAGCGAGCAGAATGGCGGCGCGTTTTGCAACGGCGGGGTCGCCCCCGCTCGGAATGCTCAGGTTCATGGGAAAAGCAGGCGCAGACATAGCGCGTTCTTGCGTCATCATCGGCGGAGGCGCAGAGGTCATAGGCGCAACGGCAGTTGCACCGCCTACCTTTAGAGAGTTACATTTCCAGCACTGTGCAACCGTATCAAAGTTATTTGACCCACAACGTGAGCAAGTCCAGCGTCCCGTATTCATACTATTGTGTCCTTTTCAGAGGCGATAGAGGCTTCCCTCTATCGGACGCTCTCACTATTCCACAAGTTCCCGCAGGGTTTCGGCTATACTTAAACTGGGCGCGGCGGGAACTCCCCGTTGCGCCTATCGCTATTTTGCAAGTGTTTCTTCCCGTATCATCCGATTTCCCCGCCATACAGAAGCTATCCCCTCTCAGATAGCGCAAGGAGACTAAGGTCATGCCACAGTTTCAACAGCAGAAAAAAGGCTTTTCGCGTGTGCGCGTTCTCTCCAAAGATGCCACTCGCGCTTACCTCCTGATGGTCAAAAAGTCGAAGGGGCGCAGCCTGCAAGCCCTGCCGGGCGACATTTTTCAAGTAGATGCGGAGACGCTAAAGGTTCTGGATGAAAATGCCATTCCTTATGAGGTTATCGAGCAAAAAGGGTAGTGTACTGAATGTACAACGGATTATACCTGAACCACTTTACCCTTCTCTCCTCTATATGCTTAGAGTTTGTGGAAGGGCTAAACGGTCACAGGCACGTACAAATCTAGCTCAGCCACTAGGTACCTGAGCTAGATTTGTATTCATTGATGTAAGTAGCGCAGACTCTATCTTTATTTTTGCCAAAGGCATATTGGGACACTACGTCTTGGTAAGCTACTGTGCGTTACTGTTGTAAACATAGCGGTATGGAATGCTCAGTTTGCTCAGCGAAAGGTAGCGTGT
>JAPLCR010000308.1:50177-58108 GCA_026392135.1 Armatimonadota bacterium | reverse complement strand
ATAAGAGAGAAAGAGAAAGGGGATTGCCGAATATGACGAAATACATCTTTGTAACGGGGGGCGTGGTGAGCAGTATCGGGAAGGGCATCACCACCGCCAGCCTAGGTCGCCTCCTCCGAAATCGAGGCTTCAACGTAACCATGCAGAAACTCGATCCCTACATCAATGTGGATGCAGGCACGATGAACCCCTATCAGCACGGGGAGTGTTTCGTCACCGATGACGGCGCGGAGACCGACCTCGATTTAGGGCACTACGAGCGTTTCGTGGACATAGACCTCAGCCGAAAGGCGAGTGTTACTACTGGAAGCGTCTACCGCTCGGTTATTGAGAAAGAGCGGCGCGGCGACTACCTCGGCGTGACTGTCCAGATGATACCCCACGTCACCAACGAGATAAAACAGCGTGTGCTGGACGCGGGCAAGGGCGTAGACGTGGTGATTGTGGAGGTAGGCGGAACGGTGGGAGACATCGAAGGTCTGCCCTTCCTCGAAGCCATTCGCCAGTTCCGTAAGGATGTGGGCTACGAAAACGTCATCTACGTTCATGTCACCCTGATACCTACAGTGGGACCCTGGGGCGAAATCAAAACCAAGCCCACTCAGCACAGCGTTATCAAAATGCGCGAAATCGGTATTCAGCCAGACGTACTCATCTGCCGCTCCGACATTCCACTCTCGCAAGAGGTTAAGAACAAAATATCGCTCTTCTGCGATGTAGAGCCAGAGGCAGTCGCAGAATCGCTCACCGTAGAGACCATCTACGAGGTTCCCTTGCGCTTTGAAGCCTCCGGGCTTGCGAACTTCGTCGTAAAACGCCTCCACCTGCCAGAGAACCCGCCCAATCTCAAAGAGTGGGAAGAGACTGTCGAACGTATCAAGCACCCCGCCCGTGAAGTGAATATCGCCGTCGTCGGGAAGTATGTAGAGAATGGGGATGCCTATATCTCGATTGGGGAGGCACTCAAGCACGGCGGTATCGCGAACAACTGCCGGGTACACCTTCACTGGATAGTGAGCGACACCGCTGAAGAGAGTATTGAAGATCTGAAAAATATGGATGGAATCGTAGTGGCTCCCGGCTTCGGGGCACGAGGTGTAGAGGGCAAAATCAAAGCAGTGCAGTATGCACGCGAACAGAGAGTTCCCTACCTCGGTATCTGCTACGGGATGCAGATGGCGGTCGTTGAGTTTTGCCGAAACGTACTAGGGCTTGCGAACGCGAACACCGAGGAGGTGGATCCAAGTACCCACAACCCCGTTATTCATATACTGCCAGAGCAGAAAGCCATTACCTACAAAGGCGCGACGATGCGGTTAGGCGCGTACGAGTGCCAACTCATCGCGGGAAGCCTAGCAGAGAGGCTATACGGATCCACTACCGTCCGCGAACGCCACCGCCACCGTTACGAGGTAAACAATGCCTATCGCGAACGTATGGCTAAGGCAGGCATGGTCTGTTCGGGGCTGTCTCCAGACTATCGCCTTGTGGAGATTGTGGAGATTCCCTCGCACCCCTTCTTTATTGGAACACAGTTTCACCCCGAATTCCGCTCTCGCCCCAACCGAGCGCACCCGCTCTTTAGTGGTCTCATTGACGCGGCAATTCGTTATCATGAAGGCAAATCAAAACCTCAAAACGGTGTGAAGTCGAAGCCTGTTGCTGAAACAGTAAAGACCGAGTAGTACATACTACTAAATCAAACACGGAAAAGCCTGCTGAACAGCAGGCTTGTCCTACGTGCCCTGAACTACGCCTCCTTTTTTGCCGACAATAGATCACCTTAGACTAGGCGTAGCGACAAAGGGCGTACCGTATTATGGAAGATATTGATGGACGTTTTGATGTCCGCTTCAACTCCAACCGCACACAGGCATCCGTCATCCTCTCTCCCGCACAAGGGAATGGCAAAGAGGTCACCCCAAGCCAGATAGTAGACCGCCTCCTGCAAATGAGAATCGGCTCCAGTGTACGCGAAAAGGCGATACACGAGGGCATTCGGCAAGCACGCTTGCTTGCTGTCTCTATAGAGATCGTGGTAGCGCAAGGCATAGTACCCAAAGACGGGCAAGACGCAAAAATACACTACAAACTTTCCGAGAGTCTCCTACGTCATCACCCCCCAAAACACCCCGATTTACCCGATGCAATCAACTGGTTTGGCATCAATCCCTTGCAGCTAGTAAAGAAGGGGCAGGAGCTTGCTACCATCACAGCCCTTCAGATAGGCAGTGTGGGAAAGACCTGCACGCTTCCCCCCCAAGACGTTCCCTATATGCCCGGCAAACCTGCGGAGGGCGCAATGGGCGCACACATTACGCTCAACGCCAATGGGCTTCGCGCTCACGCTAGTGAGAACGGTTACTTCTACCTACACGGCGAACGATTGACCATCATCCCCCTCCATGTGTGCTACACAGAGATAAAAGACGGCGAGTACACTTTTGGAAAGGGCGCACTTCTCTATGAAGGAGCCAGTAACGCTCAGATAACCGCAGGGGATTTTATCGCCATCCGAAAAACTACAAAAAACAGTACACTACGCGTCCACGGAGACGTACTCTTGCAGAACGCAGAGGGCTGCACGATAATCGCATCAGGAAATGTCTTTGTGGAGGGCTGCCTGCTCAATTGCGATGTGCGAACACCGCGCAAGGTTCTCTGTGGCAGTAAAGCACGGGTCAGCGGCGGAGCCATCCGCGCCCACCAAGGTTTGGTTGCGGGGGTAATAGGAACACCCGATTCTAGCGAAACCCTTATCGAAGTAGGAAACGACTACTATACCCCCCTCCGTAAGATGGAGTTAGAGAGAGATCTTGTCACCTGCCAGTACAATCTGCGCCGCGTTCAAGCAACGCTCAAGCCCTTTGAAGACTCTCCCGCACACAAAACCCTCAAAAACTACCGCGACATGGTCGAAAAGTGCCAATACCTCCAACACGCGGAGCTAGAGCGTATCCGATCACTGAAAACAGAGCAGCATCGTCTGGTAGCTTTCACCAAAGAGTGTACTGCCGCAACGGTAGAGGTAGGCACTATCTATCCCGGCGTACAGATCCGGAACGGTAGGTTACAATTAAAGGTTGAGAGTGTTCTACACAGTGTCCAGTTTGTGGAGGCACTGCGGAAAACGGCAATTCAAGCAGTGCCGTTGGCAAAAGCTAGTTAATGGCTCTGCCTAAATCGCCTTACACACTCCCTCTCTAATCCTACTCACTAAGTTATGGGTAAACGCAAGTGATACTGAGAGCTTTGAATAAAACAACGTTATAAGGCACACAAAAATGATGCAAGCACGAGAGGGGCAATTTGATATTCGGCTTAGTGCAGACCACACACAAGTGTTGGTAACTATCTCCCCACCTCAAGGCAATGGAAAAGATGTAAGCCTTGACGAGATTCTGGCGCGATTAAGCAGGATGAATGCCGGACACAACCCGCGTATTGAGGAGATACGTGAGGGCATTAACCACGCCCGCGTCTCAGCACTCCCCCACGAAGTAGTTGGAGCACAAGGCGTAATGCCCAAGGACGGACAGGATGCAAAAATACGCCACACGCTCCCCGAAGAGGTGTTACGCCAGCACCCTCCCAAACACCCTACCCTTCCCGGAGCGATAGACTGGTTTGTGATCGACTCACTCCATTTAGTTCAAAAGGGGCAAGAGCTCGCCTCCATTATTCCCGCGCAGATGGGCACACTAGGCAAAACCTGCACTCTACCTGCCAAAGATGTCCCCTATCGCCCCGGCAAGCCCGCGAACCTTGCAGTCGGCTCCAATGTCCTCCTATCACCCGATGGTCTTCACGCACACGCCACCGAGTCCGGCTATTTCTATTTAAATGGAGAGCGTCTGACGGTTGCCGCATTTGAGGAGTGTTATGAGGAAGTAAGCGGTGGTAGCCATGCCTTTAAAAAAGGAGCTCTCTTCTATGATGGGGTTAGCGACGCGCACATCAAAGCCGAAGACTTTATCTCCATTCAAGGGCTTGCAAAAAACACAACTTTGCGTGTCAATGGAGATGTGTTGTTGCAAGACGCAGAGAACTGTGTCATCATCACACCAGGAAATGTCTATGTAGAGGGCAATTTAGTTCGTTGCGACGTAAAAGCGCGGAAACGAGTCGTCTGTAACGACTATTCACAGATTATTGGAGGAGCAGTAAGGGCTTACGGCGGGATAGTGGCGGGCAGTGTAGGCAGTCCAGAATTTGAGGAGACAACTCTTGAGGTAAGCAACGACCACTACACACCCATGCGGGATATTGAAATTGAGCAGGAATTATTGAACTGTAGTTATAATATCCAACGTATCCAAAACGGGCTAAAACCTTTCAAGAGTTCGGCGGCACACAAGAGCCTTACAGAAGAGCACCGTCAACTGATACACAAGCTTCATGCTTGTGAACGCGCCCAAGGCGAGCGTATTCGCTTATTGCGAGAGGAGAAACGCCACATTGTCCTACTTGCTAAAGAGCGGATCAGCGCAACGATAGAGGTTCAGCACGTCTACCCCGGAGTATGGATTCGTAATGGGCGTTTGCAGCTGTTAATAGAGTTACCACTGCAAGAGGTTGGGTTTGTGGAGGCGCAGCGGGGCACGGCTATTCAATCCGTGCCGCTGGCAAAAGCCAGCTAGCACTCACTCGCCTTCTGAGGGTATAAGTGTGTCAATATCGACTAAGGAGGACCTGTCTCGTGGAGTCTCGTTTCAAATTTACCCGTCTTGTACGTACTCCTTCATCGGAGATTTATCTGTTTTGGGATGGCTCCCGCAGGCTCGGTCAGGTAGATGTCCACTTCGCGCAGGAAACCGTTCATGCAACGGTAATTTTTGAAACAGACCTGAGCGTTGGGGAGGAGGAAGACCTACTTGCCCAGATTGACGACGATATCGTCTCCTCTTACCTTCCCCGGTTCGAGAGAGAAGACTTTGTCGCACACGTCTTTCGCGGTGAGGAGATTAGCCGGTATACTGACTGCTCTGGTCCTATGGACGATATAGATGACGAGGACGAAGATGAGGACGACGAGGATGGGAGAGAAGAATAGGTCATGGCGAAAGCCCCTCTTATCGGTACCCCCGAACCTATAGCCGCTCTCAACCGCGTAAAGATAACCGAGTACGCACACCCTCTCGAACAACGAGAGCCTCTGGTGGACATACGCCTCTACTGCCCCGATGTCGTTGTTACAGATACCCTCTGTCCCTACTTTCGCAAAACCCCAGCGGATTTGCTAAACAGAGCGCAAGCCTCACTGAAGAACGGGCTGAAG
Organism: Armatimonadota bacterium; assembly: GCA_026392135.1. Lineage (GTDB taxonomy): Bacteria > Armatimonadota > Chthonomonadetes > Chthonomonadales > Chthonomonadaceae > CAIJLM01. The sequence goes on along the minus strand of JAPLCR010000308.1, from coordinate 52,830 downwards.
TTGCGCGTCCACACCGTTTTAAGAACGCGAGCCATGCAGAAACGTGGATGGGATAACTACTTCAAGCGGATGCAAGAGGAGTACCCGCAGTGGCCCCTCTCTGCCCTTCGCAGAGCCACAAACAAATACTATGCCCCCTACGACCAACCCGCGCCTCCCGGACACTGCACAGGGGGGGCAGTTGATGTCAACCTCCTTGACAAGGAGGGGAATGACCTCGACCTTATCGCCCCGACACAGGGCTGGGAAGCGGCATATACATGGTCTAACCTCATCTCTCCTGAAGCCAAACAGAGCCGCATGACGATGGTGAATGCGATGCTGGAAGCAGGCTTCTCAAACTGTAGAGATGAGTACTGGCACTACTCTTGGGGCGATTCAGCGTGGGCAGTGCGCGTCGGCGAGCAGTCTTGTCCGTATGGATGGGTCTACTCCCCTATCGTTCTCGAACCCGATTTCGAGGGTATCGCTCACAACCAAGTAGCACTGACCTACACGATGGACCCCAAAACCGGCAAACCCCTAAGCGCGGAAGGGGACTTTGAGGTAAGCACGGCACAAGACAAATGGCGCATCGGGCTTCTCTGGGCTTCCGAAGTTCCCACCATTTTGCGCCTACATCTCCCCTCTTCCCAAAGCAGTTCGCCGCTCTACTGGGGCGTGAACCGCGAGAACTGGGTAGAAGCACCCACTACAGAGCGCGAAAGCAAAATCATCACTCTACGTACAACTCCTGAAGCGGATAGGCTCTACGTCGCCAATTTTATTCCGCCCCCTATTGAAGAGACTACACAATGACCCCACGCGCAACCACATCCGCAATTGAAATCTGGGAAAAATGGCAGGCGCAAGGCGCTACCCTCCCGCTCGACAGAATCGTAAACGAGGAGGTACGTGCCCGAAAATCGCTCAACTCACGTGAGAGGCGATGGCTCACAGACGCTATCTATCGCAACGTTCGCCTTCTAACACGCCAAGAGGCACTCTGCAAGACGATGGGGATGGAAGTGACCGCAGAAAGCCTGATCCGCCTTTGGGAGATGGAGACATCACGAGAGCCTCAAGAGGAGCTTGTGAAGGCACTCGCACAACTTCCCGCAAAAACAGACCCCGCTGGCTATCTACGCACTACCCTCTCCTACCCCGAAGCACTGGCGAAAGAGTTGGAGGTGCTGCTTGGCGATGAAGCGGTAGCCGCGGGAGAGGCACTCAATGAACAAGCCCCCACCGTTATCCGCGTAAACTCCCTCAAATCCAAACGAGAGCGCGTCTTAAAACAGGTAGAAGGTTCGTACCCCACGAACTACTCCCCCTGGGGCGTAGTCCTTCCCAAGCGCGAACCCATTCAGGGTATCCCAGGCTATAGGGAGGGGCGCTTTGAGGTACAAGAGGAGGCGAGTCAACTTGCGATACTTTTTGCTGAAGCGAAGCCAAACGAAACGATCATTGAGATTGGCGCGGGAGGCGGCGGTAAAACGCTAGGATTGGCGGCGGCAATGGAGAACACGGGCAGGATATTCGCACTGGATACCTCTGCAACTCGCCTCGCTTCACTAGAGAAGCGGCTTCCACGCGCAGGCGTAACCATTGTGCAGACGGTTCAATTGACCGCCAACGAAATGGGAGTTTGGGGCAGTGCCCCCTGGAGCGTAGGCGGAAAATATGAGAGGGGCGCAGACTGCGTTTTCATCGATACCCCCTGCACGGGAAGCGGAACGCTACGGCGCAACCCTGACAAAAAATGGTTCGGTGCAGAGGTTGGAAACTACCCCAGACTACAGAGTATCCTTTTGGAACAGGGAAGCCATCTGGTGCGGCGCGGCGGCAGACTCTGCTATATCACGTGCGCTTTAGAGCGGTCACAAAATGAGAAGATTGTAGAGGCATTTCTACAAAGCCCTGCGGGTAAAGATTTCAAGTTGGATGGCGTTCCCGCTTCGCTTGCTCTTTTTGCTGAGGGGAAATACTTCCGCACATGGGCGCACAGACACGGGCTAGACCTCTTCTTTGGCGCAAAATTACGACGTAAAGGGTAGATTGGGATGGACTTCACTAAAAACATAGAGGAGTTGGAGGAGCTTGGCTACACCCTCCTCCCTCGCTTCATTGACCGCGAAACAACCGCAGATATTCGCCGATTTATCGATGCGGCGATTGCAAATAGGCAGTACTCCGGCGCGGAACGAGGCAGCTCCAGCTATCACTACCGGGTCTGTAGCCCAATTGACCACCCTATTTCGGCACAACTGGCTTCCGACCGCCGAATTCTGGAGGTCGCGACAAAGTCTCTACGCGCCGAGAACCTGCGCCTCCGCCAACAGATGTTTATGCTCACCACCCCATGCGGAGAGCCTCCCCCCTCCAAGCCTGATGGCTGGCACATCGACACCCCTTTCACCTCAACAGAGTGGAAAGCGACACCTAGTAGGATCTTTAGCCAATTTTTCTACTACTGTAGCCCCGTAAAATCGGGAGGTGCGGCAACAATGGTTATTCCTGCCTCGCACAAACAGACCTACCGCGTTGCCGACGCGATGTGTGGAACCGAAGAGGGATATCGTGAGTTCGCGGGAAATGTGCGTGAACTCGCCCAGATAGACCTCTCCCAAGCACAAGAGGTAGTTGTGGACGAGGGAGACGTGTTAATCTTCAA
>JAPLCR010000308.1:42515-50171 GCA_026392135.1 Armatimonadota bacterium | reverse complement strand
CGCTTCATTCTGGCTCCAAAAACGTGACAGATACACCGCGTTATGCTTTTCACTGCTCCTTCTATGACCAGTGTTCCGAAAAAGTAAGAAACCTTCCACGCCCAACCTTCTACGATATTTTTTCGGAGAATATGATAGCGCAGATGCCGCCCGACCTATTACCACTGTTGGAAAGATAGGAATTTGAGATTTTTCGTCGGGTACAATGTGAGTAGTAACCGAACACAAGGAGAACAGACGATGATACGACGTATGAGGCTAATAGGGCTAGTAACACTCTGTATAGCAAGTAGTTTCGGTACGGCAAAAGCCGATGACACAGCCAACGCAAAAAAAGCGATACAGACGATTTACGCGAAAGTTGTGGCGGCGGCGGCAAAAAAAGACGTTAAAGGCATGATGGCGTATCTTGCCCCAGACTATGAGGAGGCAACCCTCGACGGAGTCACCTTCAAAGTCGCTACCATCAAAGCAAAATGGGAACACGCCATTCAAAGCGTAAAAACAATGAAAATCTCCACAACGATTACAAAGTTGACCCTCAGTGGCGACAAAGCGACGGTTCTCAATAAAGCCACCATCAATATGGTGGGTATTAGCCCTCGTAACGATAAAGATGTAATACTCATCTATGAGGCGACAAGTGAAGAGCAGTGGGAGAAAAAGGGCGGAGCATGGCTCGAAAAGCGCTCCAAAACTCTCAGTATGAAGCAGTTCGTGGACGGCAAAGAGATTCCTATAGCGATGGCGGGTGACGTGGCTACCGCTAAGAAAGCGATACAGACACTTTACGCAAAAGCGGCGGCGGCGGCAGAAAAGAAAGATGTCCAGGGTATGCTAGCGCACGTTGCGCCGGATTATGAGGAGGGAGAGCAGGGTGGAACGACGACAAAACTCCCTTACATTAAGAGCCTTCTGGAACGCACTCTCTCAAGGATGAAATCAGTCCGCATGACAATCGTCATCACCAAGTTCACTCTGAACGGCGACAAGGCGACTGTTTTAACCGTGCAGACATATACTGCGCTTGCTGACAATCCACGAACCAAAAAAGAGGCGAAACTCGTGATCAGCTCTACTAACGAGGAGCAGTGGGAGAGGCAGGGGGGAGTATGGATAGAGAAACGCGCCAAAGCGATAACGGCGAAGGCAACTGTAGACGGCAAGGAGTCCTCCATGCCCGATCAACAACGCAGGAAAGGCGAGCTATGAAACTACGATACCAGATAACAGTAGGGCTAATAACACTCTGCATAGTGGGCAGTTTCGGTGCGGCAAAAGCCGATGACACAGCCAACGCAAAAAAAGCGATACAGACGATTTACGCGAAAGTTGCGTCGGCGGCGGCGAAAAAAGACGTAAAGGGCATGATGGCACATCTTGCCCCAGACTATGAGGAGGCAACCCTCGACGGAGTTACCTTCAAAGTCGCTACTATCAAAGCAAAATGGGAACACGCCATTCAAAGCGTAAAAGCAATGAAAATCTCCACAACGATTACAAAGTTGACCCTCAGTGGCGACAAAGCGACGGTTCTCAATAAAGCCACCATCAATATGGTGGGTATTAGCCCTCGTAACGATAAAGATGTAATACTCATCTCTGAGGGGACGAGTGAAGAACAGTGGGAGAAAAAGGGAGGAATATGGCTCGAAAAGCGCTCCAAAAACCTCACACTGAAGCAGACTAGAGACGGTAAAGAGGTTCAGGCATCCAGCAAAAAGTTCAAGCGCCCTTAACAACACATCAGGAGAACAGACGATGATACAACGACACAGGTTGACAGCAGGATTTATCGCTCTCTGTATAGCGGGTAGTTTTGGCACGGCGAAAGCCGACGACACGGCTTCTGTCAAAAAAACCATACAGGCGATTTATGCGAAAGTTGCGGCAGCAGCGGCAAAAAAAGATGCCAAAGGCATGATGATACACCTTGCGCCCGACTATGAAGAGACAACTCTTGAGGGTACTGTTGTCAAAATGCCCGCTATCAAAACCAATATGCAGAATGTCATGGAAAAAGTGAAGTCTCTGAACATCTCCGTCGTCATATCGAAGCTGACCCTGAAAGGTGACAAGGCAACAGTAATCAACAAAGATACCGTCAACATGGTCGCCACCAATCCACAAACCAAAAAAGAGATGAAAATCGTTTTGGAAGAGACAAACGAAGCGCAGTGGGAGAAGAGGGGCGGCGCATGGCTCGTAAAAAGCTCTAAAACTCTCAGTATGAAGCAGGTCGTGGACGGGAAAGAGATCCCCACGCCTAAAAAGCAGCCTAAGAAGGGTTAAAATGATACAACGACGCGGGTTGATAACAGGGTTCATCGCACTCTGTATAGCGGGTAGTTTTGGCACGGCGAAAGCCGACGAAACGGCTTCCGCTAAAAAGGCGATACAGGCAATTTACGCAAAAGCGGCGACGGCAGCGGCAAAAAAGGATGCCAACGGCATGACGGCACACTTCGCACCTGACTATGAGAGCATAGCACTAGACGGCACCATTACAAAGGGAGCGGCTATCAAGAGTAACCTGGAACGCTTCCTGCAAGGTGTGAAGTCTATCACCGAAACCACCTCCATCACCAAACTGACCTTAAAGGGGGGCACGGCAACGGTTCTCTACAAAGGAACGGCTAATATCATCGTCGTTGTCCCTCAGACAAAAAAAGAGGGGAGACTCGTGATAGAGCGGACGGGTGAAACACAGTGGGAGAAGAAGGGCGGCGCATGGCTGGCAAGGCGTGCCAAAACCCTCACAAATAAGCAAAGCTTGGATGGCAAAGAGCTATCTGCGCCCGTAAAACAGCCTAAGAAGGGGTAAGATGATTTACGACGTTTTTGGAATGTGCAACCCGCTCTACGATATTCAAGTAGAGGTTAGCGACGCGGTAATCGCGGATTTAGGGCTAAATAAGGGCGGAATGCACCTTGTTGATGAGGCACAACAGCGCGGAATTATCGCAAAAACCTACGCGCACATCGTCAACTCGGAGCCGGGAGGCTCTGGTGCGAACACAATGATAGGCGTTTCTCTACTAGGCGGAACTGCCGCCTACATGGGGCGTGTGGGGCGTGATGAGCATGGCAAACTGTACAATGACGGGCTGTATGCGCGTAAAGTACGCCCCTGCACGACTGCGGAAGAGGGTACTACAGGCATTTGCCTTGTGATGATTACGCCAGACGCGCAACGAACCATGTGTACCTTTTTGGGAATATCCCGTGAACTCCACCCAAACGACATTGATATAGACACGCTTCGCGCCAGCAAATACCTCTACGTAACGGGCTATCTATGGGACACCGATTCGCAAAAAGAGACTGTTCTTAAAGCGATGCACACCGCAAAGGCGGCGGGCGTTAAGATCGCTCTTAGCCTCTCTGATCCCTTTTGCGTGGCGCGTAACAAGTCCGACTTCTTAAAAATAGTAAGCGAACACGTTGACCTGCTTATCGGAAACAGCGAAGAGGCACAGATGCTCACCGATACCCAAGACCCTCACTCCGCCATTCACGCACTAGAGGACTACTGCGATATTGCGGCGGTAACTATGGACTCGCGAGGTTCGCTTCTGCGAGAGGGTGATGTACTGTACGAGATACCCTCGTATCCCGTGACCCCTATAGACACGACAGGAGCAGGCGACTTCTACGCTTCGGGGATTCTATACGGTCTGACACACGGTCTTTCTCTTGATAAGTCAGGACACCTTGCGGCTTACATAGCGGCTCAGGTAGTCGCGAAGTTGGGTCCCCGCTTAGAAGAGCTCAATGCACGCGAAATAGCGCGCATTCTTGGTTAATATCGGTGATGTGAGGCAGGGCGATACAAAAGCAGCACGGCTGCTGTTCGTTAGTGTGACACACTATACAGAGCAGATTAATCTCCAACTGTCTGCTAGGAGGCTTCGATGGAAACCCCTTTATGGTCGTCCCTTTTGCCCGGAGTATGGCGTTTTCAAGTAGGAGAGCCGGAGCAACTGACTCCGCTCTCCCTACTAAACTTCCCACCTCGCACGGAAGCACTGGAAACGCTGGGCAAAATAGGCTTTCCGCCCTCTCTTGCAACCCCCGAAGTCGAGAGGGTAGGACGGCAGACCGTCTTGCGCCTTCCCATCACCCCCGATGAGAGTCTACACGGTCTTGGGCTACAGTTCTTCAAAGTCAACCATCGCGGACGGACGCGCTATTTACGCGTCAACAGCGACCCGCGCCAAGATACCGGCGAGAGCCATGCCCCCGTTCCCTTCCTCGTCTCTAGTCAAAACTACGGCATACTGGTCAATACGGCGCGAATAGTCACGTTCTGTTGCGGCTCCGTCGTTCGCAAGGGCGCTCCAACCAATCCCCTCCGCGACAGAGGGCGCGACTCCGACTGGCAAGCCACTCCCCTGTCTCACTGCCTTGAAATCGTGGTAGGTAGCCCCGACTTTGAGGTGATTGTCTTCGCGGGCAATTCGCTACTTGAAGTCGTTCAGCGCTACAATCTCTACTCTGGCGGAGGCACGTTGCCGCCGCGTTGGGGCTTGGGATTCTGGCATCGGGTTCACTTTCAACATACGGACAGGCAGGCACTGGAAGAGGCATTAGAGTTCCGCAAGCGCGGCTACCCCTGCGACGTTATCGGGCTAGAGCCGGGCTGGCAGACGAACAGTTACCCCTGCACCTTCGAGTGGGGCGCGGACAGGTTCCCCGACCCCGCGAAGTTCGTCCGCGAGATGGGTGATAACGGCTTCAAGGTCAATCTGTGGGAGCATGGCTACATCCACCCCTCTGCCAGTACCTACCCCAAGTTAGAGCCGCTCTCCGGCTCGCATACGGTGTGGGGCGGTATCGCGCCCGACTTTACCCTGCCGGAGGCGCAGGAGATTCTGAAAGAGCAGCACGATACCGACCATGTTCAGATTGGCGTTTCGGGCTACAAACTCGACGAGTGCGACGGGAGCGAACTGACGGGGTGTTCGTGGATGTTTCCCGCTCATGCGACGTTTCCATCGGGCGCGGACGGCGAGCAGATACGGCAAGTGTACGGTCTCGCCCTGCAAAAGATAACGTTCGACCTTTTCAAAGCGCGAAACCGCCGTACTTACGGGCTGGTTCGCGCCTCCAATGCGGGGGCTTCGCCCCTGCCGAGCGTCCTCTACTCCGACCTGTACGACCATCGCGAGTTCATTCGCGCCCTCGTCAATTCAGGCTATTCGGGTCTGCTGTGGACTCCCGAAGTGCGAAACGCAAGCGACGCGGAGGACTGGGTGCGCCGTATGCAGACGGTCTGCTTCTCGACAATGGCGAAACTAAACGCTTGGTGGGACGGCACAAAGCCTTGGTCTTTCCCCGAAGTCGAGCCTATCATTCTCAAGTATCTACGCCTGCGTATGCGGCTCATGCCCTACCTCTATTCGGCGTTCGCGAAGTACTATTTCGAGGGCGTTCCTCCCATTCGCGCCCTCACGCTCTCCGAAACCCCTACTGCCTCGCCCGAAGAGGCGGCACGCCTCGCAAACGAAGAGTACGCTTGGTATCTGGGGGATTCGCTAGTTGTGGCTCCTCTATTCGCGGGGGAGACGTGGCGAGACCTCTACCTCCCGACAGGCAGTTGGTACGACTTCGAGACGGGCGAACGCTTCGAGGGAGGAACCACGCATCGCCTCTATGCGGGCTTGGATAAAATTCCCGTCTTTGTGCGGAATGGGGGTATCATACCTCTACAACCTGAGTGCGACCATGCGCCGCCTACGGGTGTAGCCGTCCCTCTGGAAGTTCGGCATTATGGCGACGCGCCCGGCAGGTTTGCGCTCTATGACGATGATGGCGAGACCTTCGACTTTGAGCGGGGCGCGTATCGCTGGCATAACCTTGAAGTATCCGTCGCGGCGGATGGTTCGCGGAGCGGGAACGCGCTTACTACGGAGACGGGTTGGCAGTCGGCGTATGAGAGCGTGACGTGGAAGTTTATGGGATAGGACGTAATCACAACATGACGGGAATTGATTACTATATCGAAAAACTGAAGTTGACTAACTTCTTATCCTACGAGGATATAGAGGTTAAATTGGGGTCGCTTAACATCCTTATTGGGGTGAATGGTTCTGGCAAAAGCAACTTCCTGCAAGCCTTTAATTTACTTCATGCGCTTCCAAACAACTTTTGGAGTTTCTTCAACAGTAACGGGAGAACGGAGGATTGGATCTATAACGGGGATGGCGGCGATTGCAACGTCACCGTTGAGGCTACGTTCAATCGCAACGCCTCGAACTCCCCGTTTCGGCATAACATTGAGTTTGGCGTATCTAACTCGCGAACCGAGATATACAATGAAATCATCGAATGGATTCCAGACGAACCGACAGACCGCGTAACGACGCTCTACGACTATAAATATGGCAGTCCCGTTATCTACTCCGAAAGACTTGGCAAACTAGAAACAATACTGCGAGAAGATGTAAGTCCGCAAAGTTCTATCCTAACCCAGAGGAAAGACCCCCAAAACTATACGATGTTGGCAGTCGTCTCTTCTCTCTATAATGGCTATGTTCACCTAGACACTCAATTCGGGTTAAGCGAGAACCTGCGTCGCCCCCAACGCGCAGACGCACAAAACGAGAACGCTCTTGACCCTGACGCTCGTAATTTGTCTATTATCCTAAACCATCTTGATACGTTCAACCCCGAAACTTTTAGCAAAATTGAAAACACGCTAAAGCGAATACTCCCGCGAACCCGCGCCATAAAAATAGTAAGTTCAGTGGGTATGATAACAGCCCTTCTGCGTGAAGAGATAGCGGGCACTCCACGCCAAATACCAATTCAGCGCATTTCAGACGGAACTCTCCGCTTCCTATGCCTACTCGTAATCCTGCTCGCGCCAAACCCGCCCCCGCTCATCTGCATAGAAGAGCCGGAGATAGGGATGCACCCGGAGATGCTACTGGTCATCGCGGAACTTCTCAAGGAAGCCTCGCAACGAACGCAGATTATTGTGACGACGCACTCGGATATTCTGCTCTCCGCCTTCACCGATACGCCCGAAGCCATACTGGTGTGCGAGCATGACGGCGCAAAGAGTAGTATCACGCGCCTTGACGCGGATAGCCTATCGCACTGGCTAGAGGAGTATACTTTGGGCGACCTCTGGTTACGCAACGTGTTCGGAGGAATGCGAAACGACCCTCCTGTGGAGGTATGAGGTGGCGACAATATGGCTGTTTGTCGAGGGCGGACAGAGTGAACCGCTTGACCCTCCTCCCGGCGATGGAAGAAACCGTTTTGGCAAGCGAAACGCTACTGCAAACCCGCTAGTGATGAGAATAGAGGAGGCGTTTCGCGCATTTTTAAGCGGAGCCGATTTGTCAGGTTATACGCTAAAGGTAACGCCCGCAGGAGGCAGAAAATCCGCGTCCAATCACTTCTTCGCGGAAGTGGCTCAAGCGGAAGCGAATTCCGATGTCAAGGCGTATATCCTGCTGATAGACACGGAAAAGCCTTTGAAGCACCTACCCCTAAATAGCGTGGGCGAGATAGATTACTTGCAGTTCGTGAAGGATGACGCTAACCTCTTCACAAAAGCAAAGGCGGACGGTTCTTATACGGAGCAGTGGACGACTTTTAGCGAGAAGCCCACCGTGTCTATATGCTTTATGGTAGTGATGATGG
>JAPLCR010000308.1:37016-42477 GCA_026392135.1 Armatimonadota bacterium | reverse complement strand
ATACATGGCTTCTCACAGATTTAGACAACATCCAGCGCCATTTCTCTCTTGGCAACCCTCTAATCCTAAATGATGGAGGAGACGACCTGGAAAATATGGAGAAGAACCGTATCGAACACCTATTTAACAATTGGAGGAAAGAGCGGGGCAAATCCGCCAAACAGAGCGAGGGCTTAAAAACAGAACGCTATAGTCTATTAAAAACTACTAGGGCAGAACGCGCCCGAACGCTCACGCAGTGCGCCCGCCTCTTTCACGAATTAGAGCGGCTATCCGCGTTATAGATTTGCAAGACCCTTTTCGCGAACCTTCGCGCAAACAAAAAATAACCTTTTAGATTGGAGATACGCTCATGCGTAAGAAAGTTACGATTGCAGGAGCCGGCAACACAGGCTCGACCCTAGCCCACTGGCTCGCCATACGCGGCGATGTAGACGTGGTTCTTTTTGACATTGTGGAGGGGATGCCGCAGGGCAAAGCCCTCGACCTGCTCGAAGCCATGCCCGTCATCGGCTCCGACGCGAAAATCACGGGAACCAATAGTTGGGACGAGACCGAAAACTCGGACATCATCGTCATTACCAGCGGAATGGCGCGAAAGCCCGGTATGAGCCGCGACGACCTTCTGAAAATCAACGCAGGAATTGTCGCGCAGGTGACGAAGAGCGCGGTGGCGAAATCGCCGAACGCTATTCTGATACTGCTCACCAACCCGCTCGATGCGATGTGCCATATTGCCCTACACGAGAGCGGCTTCCCTGCGAACCGCGTCTTTGGGCAGGCGGGTATTCTGGACACAGCCCGCTTCCGAACCTTCCTCGCTGCGGAACTCGGCGTGAGCGTGGCGGAGGTCAACGCCTACGTACTCGGCGGACACGGCGACGACATGGTTCCGCTTATCGGCAGCACAAACATCGGCGGTATCCCCGTCTCCAAACTGATACCCGCCGACCGCCTCGAAGAGATTGTTGTCAGGGCGCGTAAGGGCGGCGCGGAGATTGTCAACCTCCTCAAAACGGGAAGCGCCTACTACGCCCCCTCCGCCGCTATCGCGCAGATGATAGATGCAGTTATCAACGACCGCAAGCGTATTCTGCCCGTCTCCGTCTTCACAGGTGACAATGGCGGCGGCTACGGTATCAACGACCTCTATCTCGGACTGCCAGCCCGTATCGGCGCGACAGGTATCGAAGAGATTATGGCGATTGACCTGACGGAAGCCGAAACTGCCGCTCTAGGCAAGTCTGCGGACTCGGTGCGTGAACTCGTGACAGCCCTGCGCGGTTTCGAGCCGCCCATGCTTCCGTAACAAAACGGAAACTTTCCCCTGCCCTATTAGTCACAATAGGGCAGTATCCAAAATGGCGTGGGGCGTGCGTCACCTCCATGCCCAAACCCTTCTTCGACCTACTTTTCAGGAGAGAAACCGTGAAAACAAATCGTCACGCGACTACATTTATCAGTATGGGGCTTGCGCTCTGCGCGTTCGCTCTCTTCACCTCCCATCAAGCCAACGCCGTCAAACCGCAGAAAAAGGCTAAAAAACTCCTCGTCGTCACCGTCACCAAAGGCTTTCGTCACGACAGCATCCCTGTCGCAGAAGAGGTTATTCAGCGACTAGGTGAGGAGAGTAAAGCGTTTGAAACGGACTTTGTGCGAACAGATGAGGATATGGCGCAAAAAATGACCGCGGAAGCCCTCAAGAACTACGACGCAATCGTCTTCGCAAACACAACGGGAGTACTGCCTATTCCCAACGCCAACGCACTTCTGGACTTCGTCAAGTCTGGTAAAGGCTTTGTGGGAATGCACTCCGCCAGCGACACCTTTCACACTTGGCCCGGCTCCACAGACGCGATTTCACCCTACGTCAAAATGCTTGGTGCAGAGTTTCTTACCCACCACGCTCAATGTGAAGTAGATCCTTTTATCGCTGACCCCAAGCACCCCGCCCTCAAAGCGGTAGCGGAAGCGGCGAAAGAGTACAACCCCGCAACCTCCGCAAAAGTCGACCTACGTAAGGGAACCTCACCAGAAGGTTCAGTATGGAAAGGCTTCGACGAAATCTATATACTGAAAAATGTAGACAGAGAGAACCTGCACCTGCTTCTTCGACTGGACAAATACCCCAACGATGGAAGCAAAGAGGCGAATGAGCCGGGCGAACATCTCATCTCATGGTGCAAAGCTTATGGCAAAGGGCGCGTCTTCTACACCTCCTACGGACACCGCAAAGAGATGTGGCTCGATGCCCACTATCGCAAACACATTCTCGGAGGCATCCTTTTCGCGCTCGGCGTAGAGAAGGGTTCTACAAAACCAACCCCGCTCGCCAAATAGCCGTCTCGTGCTAATGGGAGAGAGACCTCATGCCCTACTACATCGGCTTCGACTGCGGAGGAACCAAAACCGTCGCCCTCATCACAGATGGCGACGGTAACGAGTTGGGTGTCGGGCAGGGCGGTACAGGTAATATCGCCGTCAACGACGATGAAACCCTTGTTATCTCGGTTCGCACCGCCTTCCGTGCCGCTTGTGAACGGGCAGGCATCTCTCCCAATACCTCCTTTGCCTCGCTCTGTGCAGGAGCGGCAGGCTACTCCTACGAACACCGCCGTAGCCCCTTCCTCGCGATCCTCCGCTCCGAAATTCGCGCCGACCGCTACACCCTCGTTCCCGACTACCTCCCCGCCTTCTGGGGTGCAACCGAAGGAGAGCCGGGTATTGTGGTCATTGCGGGAACGGGAGCAGTAGCCTTTGGGCGCAGTGCGGAAGGTAAGGAGTACAGAGCGGATGGGCTAGGCTTTCTGTTGGGAGATAAGGGAAGCGGGTTCAATTTGGGACTCTATGCCTTGCGCCATGCCCTTGAGCGCATCCAGAAAGGCGAAGAGGACAGTGTAACGCGAGTCGTGAAAGAGCATACAGGGACAGAAATCGTCCCCGAAGTGATCCACTGGCTCTACGAGGACTTCACTCCTGCTCGTGTCGCCGCCATTGCTCCTCGCATCGGTACACTCTCTGAGGAGGGCGACCCCGTTGCGCGAACGCTCGTCGTTGAGATGGCGAGGCGACTGCGCCAAACCGTTCGACAGGTGCGCCACCACCTCTGGCTCCCGCGTGAAGCACCTATCTACCCTATCGGGGGGCTATGGGAGTTGGGCACGTTCTTCCGTTCAGAGTTTCAAGACCCGCACTGGCTTGGCGAGGGCGAGGTCAGCATTGAGCCGGAGGCACTTGCCGGAGGGCGGTTTAATGTCCAGCCTCCGCGACACACGCCCGCCTACGGCGCGACGTTAATGGCGCGAAACAGTAAAGAGAGTGAGTAAAACGGAGGTAATAATGGGAGCAGAGAAGCGAAGCCAGTACAGATTTTGGAGTGATGCATACGCCTGTACGGTCTACTTGCTCTGCCTGACCGCACTCCCTTATGGCATAGCGAAAGGCGATACACCACCTCCAAAACGCGCCCGTAAATACGTCTCCGATTACCGAAAACTCAAAAAAGGCGACTATATCGCAAAGGGCATTATCGTTACCCACTTACTCAATTTACCGTTTCAAACTATTGGAGGGAGGTTGGTAGTTGCAGGAGAGGAGATCATCAGACCTATGGAGGCTGGTGAATCACTCTATTTCGTCACAAATACTGGCAATCAGACTATTAGGTTATTGAACGAACTGAAAGGCAAAGTGATTATCAAAACGCCGAGAGCGGCGTTAGCGTATGCACGCCTTGTCGCGTCAAAACCTACGAATCTTCTGTACTGTCTGCCTGAGTCCACGAAAGACAAAACGCGCACCTACGCGTACCCAGTGGAGATAACCCCAAAACGCGCTAACGATATGCACGAGGAAGGAAGTGACGGAGTGGTCTCTCCTTGCTATCTCAAAGAGATGGGGATTAAGCCAGCGGTTTGCAAGAGTGTAGAGGGCGGCTTTGAGGTAAACCGCACATGGCTTGTCGAGCGGATAGAGAAGGAAAAAAGCGTTCTAGAGATATGGCTAGTTACAGAGCGCGTGGCTAAGAACGGAAGTTATGAAATAGCAAGGCGCGTCCTAAACATTCGAACACCCCCGCAGGTACAGTGGGCGATTGAATATATCGAATAAGCCTACCGGCTACTTCGGAGCGCATCTCGTAACTCTTCCGGGCGTGCCACGCTCATCATAACGGCGTAGCCTTTCCGCGTTGGGACATACAGAACACTCCTACTGTCCGTCACAAATGCAAGGCACTTCTCCCCGTTCTTGAGCCTAAACCACCCCTCAGCGTATCCCGGAAGCCCCGCGCCATTGGTTCTGCTGACCAGTCGGTACTGCGTATCTACCTCAAGATTGAGGGGCTTCGCGCCCTCGCCGTCAATGTCGCTGAGAGGGATTTTGCGCCCGTATAGTGCTCCCGTAATTTTCAAAGTGCTATCACTCACCTCGAAACGGGCGCGTCTTGCCCCCAAGCATACGTATCCCATGAACACCATTAAGCCGAGCATGAGAAACGAAAAGCCGAAATAGAACCAGATGACTCCATTACTAGATGGAATGATAGGAAATACCTGTTTCACAATCCTCTCCTCACTTCGTAGCGACCACGCCAAACGCCTCCGGCGCCTTCGTAATGCGCTTGAACCCCACCTCTTGAAGCCGACGTATTACCCCCCGTACAACACTAGAGCCGTGTGCGCTCTCTAAATCTCCTACGTAGTGGAACAGCTTACCGTTTCGTTTTAACACACGAAACAGTTCACGGTAGAACGCTTCGGAATAGAGTTCCCCCGCAAGTTTGAAGGTAGGAGGGTCGTGTAGTATAAAATGAAACCCCTCAGACGGAAGCCCTAGAACCACGTCGGCGGCACTCCCGATAGTCGTCGTGATTTTCGGGTTGGTGAAAAGCTCCTGCGACCAAGGGTTGCGCCGCGCCACCTCTAACACCGTCGCATCCATCTCAATAGTCTGTATCTCTGTTGCCGTTCGCGCCGCCTCAATTACCGTATAGCCAAGCCCCATTGTCGTGTCAAGCACGCGCCCATATATCGGTGCGATGGCGCGAATTTTGCGGCGCGTGTCCTCTTGTGGATCTATCCCCTTGATGCGGTGCATGGGGAAACTTGCCAACAGCATGGTGGGAGCGCGTTCCGTCGGGTAGAGGCTGTACGCTCTCTGAAAGCGCGGTGAAAAGAAATAGACCCGCTCTAAGCTCTCCTCTGAAACGACATAGCAGGCATTTTTCTGCTCCGCTACCTCGCGGAGTTGCTCCCAATTGAGGTGCTGTCCGTCCGTTAGGCAGACTCCCCCCTCCTCTATCACGACTTCACTCTGCGTAATATTGAGGTCAAGAGACGTGAGAACGCACTCCAACCCCTGCTCTTTCGCCTTCAAAATAGGCGCAACCTGAAAATGCGATAAAACTATCATTAGTCTCTTTCTTACCCCTCTCCCTTCTTGGAAGCGGAGCGCAACAACT
>JAPLCR010000308.1:23223-36975 GCA_026392135.1 Armatimonadota bacterium | reverse complement strand
CAAAAGCAAGGCTTTCTCATCGGGGGCTTGCGACGGACGCAAAAGACTCTGCTCTTCGCGCACTGTTTTCAGGCGCAAACGTAAACGCGGCAACACCTCCTGTATCACCTCACAGAGTCCCTCCCAGTCTCGCCCGCGAAGATAAGGCTCTGCGTGCAGAGCTACCTGCATGGCTTGCACCGACTCCTCATTCCCAACTACCTCTAAGCAACGCACCACGGCGATGGGGTGAAGGCACATCTGCCGCCCCTCAGAGCGGTTCAGGTAGGAGTTCAGTCTTGTAACGCTCGCCTTGGTAAAGTAGGGCAGATGCTCCTCTGTCACTCGCGGCAAGAGGCTATCTAGTGTTTTCCAAACCGAAACGCTTATCGCATCATCATAGTAGCGGTTCACCATATCCAACATTAGAGGCACGGTGGAAGGAGAGTCTAGCTCATGTGCCCTATCGAGGATGTGCCTCAAGCACCGACTCTTCAACTCTCCCGTGTTATAAGCCAAAAAGGGAAACGGAGATAGACAAAGTGCTACTCCTGCTATCATACAACCCAAACCTCCGCACATTGCAAGCGTGCTGCCCAATGAAAAGAGCACATATACAGCAAAGGCTTCGCCGGATTTAGGCGTGATCTCTATTTTCATGCCTTGCGTCGCATTCAGGTCGACGCGCATATCATGTATCTTCGAGTAGGTGGTCTGGCATACGCTTGTGCTGTCGTAGGGTTGTTCCGTTTCAAGAGGCATGGCTCTACTCTCCCTCCTGTGCGGGGCGAAGTAACTCCTCTGATGGCTCCGTCTGCTCTTGGCTGGGACGTAGCAGAGTGGCTTCGTCTATCAGTTGGGAGGGGCGTAGCAGGTTTTGATGGATATCCTCCCGCGCCAACCGCACCTCTATTACGGAGATAGCCGCTTCCATGGTTTGGCGAAGCAGAACTTGGTGCATATCATCAGGTGGTGTGGGCTTTTTGAGCAGAGAGCGCATGACGCGAATTGAATGTCCGTTACCTACATATTTCAGGGCGTTCACTACTGCGAAATGTGCCTGATTGAAACCGCCTTTTTTCTCTGTTCCCGCTATATGCAAGAGTGTGTTCAAAAGACTAATGTCTCTCTTTAGAAAATAGCCTGCATCCGTAGCAGAGATACTGAGCAAGAGGTTATCAATCGTTGTAGTCAACTGGGCTAGGACTCCTGTTTCGATGCCGTCGCTCTCTAGTGTGAATAGAATTGCAACCAGCCGAAGCAGGTAGGGAGTAACGGAGGGATGAGGGGTTTCGCTCACCTTAGCCAACATATTCTGTAGTGAGCCTTTGAAGCGGTAAACGCCCGGTAGCTTTGAAGCGAAACGCTTCCAGAAAGCTTTGGGCAGGCTATTATATATTCCAAAAGTCACGAACACGGAAGCCACGATAGATATTAAATTACCATAGCCCACAAGGCTTCCAAAAAGAAAAGGAATAACAGCCGCGATCACCGCAGCCAACGCTAAATCTGGAAGAGTTTTAGAAGCAACCATCCAGTGCGCCCGTTTCGTCAACGCCTCAATTTCCGCGCAAAGTTCCTTGCACTCTACCGCCGACTGTGCCTGATAAGGTTGCACTGCCAGTAAAGATATCCGCTCTTCGGTTGGTTCAAGAAACTCGTGCATTTAGATAACTCCTCACCACAATTCTACACTACTTCATCGCCAATTACTACATGGTTACCCTATACTCCCTCATCACAAGTGCCAGAAGGGCGGCAATATACTCCTCTGTTCCCTCTTTTTGTGCGAGGATAACGCAACTCCGCGCCTGCCCCACCTGTCAGATTAAGGTACAATAAAACACTTTCCAATGAGGTATGAGATAACAATGCGCTACCAAAGCCTTCCCTATATGTACGATACACTTCCCTTTTCGCCCACAGACCCCGAATACTCATGGCAAAACACCGCCCTATGTCAATATGTGGAGGAGAAATTTCGCGATGTGTGCCGTCGGTTCGGCTACCGTGAGATACGCACCCCCATTCTGGAGCAGACGGAGCTATTCACACGTAACATCGGTAAAGGAACCGATATCGTCTCCAAAGAGATGTTTTCGTTCCAAGATAGAGGCGAGCGCGACATCTCCTTAAAGCCAGAGGGAACCGCGTCGGTAGTACGGGCGTGTATTCAAAACAGCCTCTTCGCCGACTACCCTATGCTAAAGCTCTACTACATCGGGCAGAACTTCCGCGCAGAGCGAGGGCAGAAAGGACGCTATCGTCAGCACCAGCAGTTGGGTGTGGAGGCGTTCGGCATCGCCGACGCACAGGTGGATGCAGAGGTCATAGCACTTGCCGTCACCTTCTACCGAGAGTTAGGTATCACCGACTGCGAACTCAAGATAAACTCCGTCGGCGTTCCCGAATCGCGGCAGGTGTATGGCGAGGCGTTGCGCGAGTATGTGCGCCCCTACCTCTCCGAGATGAGCGAGGATGGACAGAAACGCTTCGAGATGAACCCCCTCCGTATGCTAGACACAAAATCGAAGGGAGATCTGAAAATCCTGGAAGATGCGCCCCACTTAGTAGACTATCTCGACCCCGAAAGCCGAGAACACTTAGAGAAACTACAAGCCTATCTCTCCGCACTAGGTATCGCCTATACCCTCGACCACAAACTCGTGCGCGGCTTCGACTACTACACCAAAACCGCTTTCGAGATTGTGGGGAGACACCTCGGTTCGCAAAGCGCACTGGGAGGAGGAGGACGCTACGATGCACTGGTGAAAGAGTGCGGGGGCGCACCAACACCCGGTATCGGCTTCGGGCTAGGAATGGAGCGGTGCTTGATAACCCTGCAAGAGATGGGGATTAGCCTACCTCTACCGCAGGGGGCTTCGCAGGTCTTTATGATTGTTCTGGGAGATGAGCCTGAGCTACTGCGCCGCTCCCTTCAAATCCTGATGGAGTTGCGAGCGAACGGTATTGCGGCAGACAGGGACTTCCGTAGCAAAAAGTTCCCTCCGCAGGTGAAGACCGCCGACTCGCTTAAGGCACAGTATACGCTAGTTTTGGGAGAAAATGAACTCGCGCAAAATGTTATCCAGCTCCGCAATCAGTCCACGAAAGAGCAGCGAGAGGTCGCATTGGGAAGTCTGGTGGAAGAGTTGAAGAGGCTGTTCGCGTAGTCTCCAACGTAAAAGCAGGAGATTCCTGTTTCGCAGAGAAACTAGAACACAGTTCGCATTCTGAGATATGAGGAGAGATGGGCATGATAAAACGTTGTTTACTGATACTCGCCATAGTATGCGCCATAGGCACACGGGCTAACGCGCAAGGGCGCACGTTGGACATCTACTTTGTAGATACGGAGGGCGGAGCCGCCACACTCATTGTCACCCCTACAAACGAGTCTATACTAATAGACACAGGCAACCCCGGCACACGCGACGCAAACCGAATCGCAAAAGTGGCAAAAGGAGTGGCACATCTCACCACGATTGACCACCTTATCACCACGCACTGGCACCTCGACCACTATGGCGGCGTAGAGGAGCTGAACAAGATACTTCCCATTCGTCACTTCTACGACAGAGGTATCCCCGCTAAAACACTCGACGACCCAGAGCATTTCCCTGCCCTGATAGCTGCCTACCGCAAAGCGTCCAAGTCCGCCTCTAAAACAGTAAAGGCGGGAGACACGCTACTCTCGCGCAGTATCAACGGGAAAGGGTTGACCCTAAAATGTCTCGTCGCCTCTGGTAAAACCATCCCCGATAACTCGGATGCGAAAGAGAACCCTTTCGCTCAGGGCGAAAACCCCATGGCAATCGATACGAGTGATAACGCGCAGAGCTTAGGAGTAGTACTACAGTACGGTGGTTTCCGTTTTCTTGATATGGGGGATTTAACGTGGAATGTGGAGTATAAGCTGATCTCTCCCACCGATAAGGTGGGGCACATAGATGTCTATCAAGCCACCCATCACGGGCTAGAGATAAGCAACAACCCCGCGCTAATAAACACCGTACAGCCTCGTGTTGCTATCTTCAATAACGGTCCCCATAAGGGCGCACATCCGAGTGTTGTCGCTACGCTCCGCAAAGTTCCGGGCATAGAAGCCATCTACCAACAACATCGTAACCTTGACAGCAAGCCAGAGGACAATGTGCCCTCCGAGTATATCGCCAACGAAAAGCAGGAGTGTGATGCCGAATACATCCATATCTCTGTCGCGCCAGATGGCAAAAGTTATAGCGTCACGATTGGAAGTAAAGGAACGCCAAAACGGTATCAGACACGTACTCACTAAACGCATTACTTACCCAAGAGGTCTATACGAAGTTAAGTGAGGAGAGAGGTTCTCTATTGAAACACGCGATTCCTAGATACTCTCTCCTCCTAAACCGTAACAGGTCGATACAATCGAAAAATATCGACCTGTTTGGTTGGCGTTTAGCCCTTCTAATGCCATATCCTCTGTATCCTAGCAAGAGCCTCCGCAATGTCCTCCATATCCGCACTATCACCCAGCAGCATCTGTTGAAAAAGCCAGAGGTTCTCCTGACAGACCTGTTCGCAGACCGGTAAATGGAGGTTCGGATAGTCTACACGCCTTCCCGCCTGACACCATGCCCCCTGACGCTGACTTACCTGCGCGAAGACGTTCTCCTTATAAAGCGGCACATACCCCGAAGTACAGGGTATACCTTCAGCAATAAGAGCTTCGATTAACTCTGCCTTCGTTTTACCCCCAAAAGCCTCTGCCTTATAGCGAAATGTAAAAAGGTGGTTGGCATGAAGCGTGATTCGAGGGTCTTCGCGTGGAAGCTCTACACCCTCGATAGACTGAAGTAGAGAGCGCAGGTAGGTCGCATTTTTGAGGCGTTTCTGCGTCTGTTCAGGTAGACGGGTCATCTGTGCGCGAAGAATAGCAGACTGAAACTCCGTCATGCGGTAGTTACCGCCCAGAACCTCATGTTGATACCAGCGTCCGCTCCGAACGCGCCCGACGTGCGTCACAGACCACACTTTTTTGTTTAACTTCTCGTTATTACTTACGATAATACCGCCCTCTCCCGCGTTGAGGTTTTTGCTCGCCTGAAAACTAAACGTCCCCAAGTCGCCAATCGCGCCGACCTTGGTGCCCCGCCATTCGGCGGCAGGGGCTTGCGCTGCATCCTCAATGACATAGAGATTGTGTTTACGGGCAACCTCCATCACACCGTCCATATCCGCAGGTCTTCCCGCGATATGCACTGCGATAACTGCTTTCGTGCGAGGGGTTATCGCCTCCTCAATCTTCGTAGGGTCTATATTTAAGGTATCGCCTTCAATGTCCACAAAGACGGGAGTGGCACTTACGGTAAGCACTGCGCTTGCCGTCGCAATAAAAGTGTAGGGCGGAACAATCACCTCGTCCCCACAGCCGATACCCAAAGCGCGAAGAGAGATTTCCAACGCCGCCGTGCCGTTTACACACACAACAGCATATTTCGCGTTCTGAAATGCGGCGAACTCCGCCTCAAACGCTTTGCCTTCTGTCCCCTCCACATACCACCACTGGTCGCTATGAAGGACGCGTAAGAGGGCTTGCTCCTCTGTAGCATCGTAGAGGGGCCACTTACTCCAAGGGCGGGTTTGAATATCACGAACGGGGCTACCCCCCGCAACCGCTAGCTGTTCTGGCATTTCTACCTCACGTTGTGTGATTTGTGTTACGCACTCGCAACTACTCACCCTCTTTGGCAGGGAAGAACGTCTTCACCCACTCTTTTCTTAGTGCGATTTGCTCAGGCGTTGCGTTCTCTAACGGCTTGCCGCTAATATCCAGCCCAGCATAACCAAGGCACTCCTTGAAAGGCATAGGGTCGGAGGTTCGCGCAAGAAGATTGTAGAACGCAGTCAGGTCTTCACCTGCTATTAAGTTCACCACATCCCTGATCTCATCCTCCTCAAATCCTTGCTTCGGTAGGTTTGTGCGCTTCATCAGTTCGCGCATAACGTCGTCCAACGACCTCTTATTTTGAGTGATGTGTCGAATTTTCAGGTCAAGGCAGAGACCAATCAACATCCCCTTAAAATAGTAGTTAATACCATAGCCGCTACTATTACCCGCCTCCCAAACGCGTAGGCTCGATTCGTCGGCGGAGGTTTTGCGATAGTTGGGGTCTGTCTGATAGGCTCGCACTGAACGCTCCCATCGTTTCAGAAAATCTGATTCCGTGATAAAGCCTGCCCGACGTACGCAAAGCCCAGCATAGTAGTCCGTCACACCTTCGGAAAACCAGAGGTTGCGGGTTTTTGGAGGCTCTATATAATCGAAGGGACCCAATACTTTAGGGCGAATACGCTTCACATTCCAAAGATGAAAATACTCGTGTGCGGCAAAGTGGGCAATACCTTTCGCGCTCTGCCCTCCAATCGCCATACGGGTTCCGTTCAGATGCTCCAGCCCTCCGCCACGCCCGCCCACATCAAAAAAGAAGGCGTATTGTGAATAGGGAAGACTTCCCATAATGCGCTGGTACGACTCCACGATACGAGTTAGTACAGCGCGATACTCCTTAGTGTCGCGGATAGCCTCCGAATTTGAAAAAAAGACGGCGCGGTGTCGCTTCCCGCTGTGTACAAAGGACTCGATTTTGAGTACCTCTTTATGTGCCATTACAAGGGGCGAATCCGCTAGAGTGTCGTAGTCGGGTGCGGTGAACGTGATTTCATCTCCTGCTTGCTTTTCAGAGAGAGCCATCACTGCCTGCCACTCTTGCGGAAGGCGAATGGTTAAGGAGACCCTCTCCGTCTTTCTATTCAAAACGTAGACGTAAGCGGCGGGACCATTGACGAAAACCTGTTTAGGAAGTATCTGAACATTCTCGCTAAAGAAGCCGGGAGGAGTCACGGGCAGAACGTAAGTGACGGTTACACTCTCAGCACCCTGCGTAGCGACCATCCAAGTGTGCATACGAATCCGTGTTACGGGGAGGCGTTTACCCAGTGTAGGGTCTCCACTCCATGCCGATAGGTTTTGTAGATACTGAGAGTGGTCTTGAACATGATAGTCCCCCGGTGACCACACAGGCATCTGCACCGATATCGCCTCCTCATGGTTCAAAACGGGGATTGCCACAGAAATCTCAAGGTGTGGGAAGGCTGGGTCTGTACGAGGAACAAGGCGGTATGCAATGCCGGGAGTTTCGTCTTGTGAAAGCGTAGCACTTGCAATCGAACCAGAGCCAAAAAGCCCCATCATGGTGAGCAATAGTAGGTGTAAAAGCGACCTGCACAAAAAAGAGCGGGATGTTTTAGGCATACGAGGAGTGTCTTTCAAGCAGTGCGCCCGCGCTTCAAAGAGAAGAGGCGCAGGCGCAGCAGAGTTCACGATACGGTATAAGTATTTAAGATCCGCTCTCGGAAGAGGCGGGGGGGAGGGTCTGTTTTGGCGATAAGGAGGTCCAACCGCCAAGCCGATACATAGACTTACCGCAGATGCTACAGTGCCCTTTGAGATCATGCCCTCCGCGGCGATTAGAAACCTGAGTGGCTCCTAGCATCAATCTACGGCTTCGACAGTGTACGCAGTAAGCCTCAACTTTAATCTCGGCAGCAAGCGAGGGGGGGGCAGTATCCATTGCTACGCTCGTTTGAGCAGAGGCAAGCCTGTCTTTTCGCTCTCCGTCACCACAAAGCCCTCAGGCAGAGCTTCTAGTGCGCCGTCTTTTACCTCTTTACTAAAGAAATAGAGCAGGCGCTTACCACCGCGAGACTCGGTCTCTCTTCCATGAAGAAAGTAGGTTGTTCCGGTTTTCTTACTTTGAACTGAATAGGACATATCCCGTCTCCTTTTCTCGATATCTGTGGGCTTGCAACCCATTAAGACTTTAGGGCAAAACAAGCGAAGGGTAGTCGGCTACCACCTGAATAACCCGTAAAACGGCGGTGATGAAAGGTATATTAGCATAAGCAGGCAAGAAAAACAAGCCGACTCTCTCGTAAAAATAGGACAATTTGAGAGTTTTTTTTTGTTTTTCCTCTCCAGTGCCCCAACAGAAAACGGAAAGTCAATTACGGAAGCAAACGAAACAAATATATTCCGTTTGCTTTGTTTTCAGTGAGAGAATACAGGTACATTTTTGGGTGTTTGCCTCTATTTCAAGTGCTTCTTGAACCAGTCGGTTGTGCGTTCCCAAGCCAGTTTCGCCGATTCTGGCTGAAAGCTCTCACGGGTATCATTATTAAAGGCATGCCCTGCCTTATCGTAGACGTAGAACTCTGCGGTTTTGCCATGCTCTTTGAGCCTGTCCTTAAGTTTTTCTACATCCGCAACAGGTATCCCTCTGTCCAATCCTCCAAAGTGACCCATTAGCGGGGCTTTCATCTTCTCCGCAGAATCCAACAATTCCCACTTTTTTGTTCGATTCCTTTTTGCTCCGTAACATCTTCGTCGCGGCTTTCAGGTCTTCCATTATCTGCTTATCTGGGATTTTACCCACAAACTGCATAAGGGGACCGAAGCCGCCGGAGAGCGGCGGAACTTCGCCCTCACGGGTAAACAGGTCGGGGGCAAACGCGATAAAGCCTGCCTGAGCGAAGCGGCACGCGACATCCTTGATATGCTCCGACAGCCCGAATATCTCATGGACAACGATAACGGCTCCCGCTTTGCGAGGATGTTTCGGCATGACCAGTAAGCCTTTGATTTCGGTAGGCTTGCCGTCCGCTCCGTTCGAGGTAAAGGTGATTTCACTCTTCACAAGGTCGGGGTCTTCAAGGGCTTTCTTAGGCGTTTGCGCGAGCGCAGGAGTTATTACCGCCGCGGCGACGGCTCCCGCGCTTACGCGCCCCAGCAGTGCGCGACGAGAGAGATGGTCGAGTTGGGGGTCGAGCGCAGGGTCTATAATAAGAGCGGAGGCGTTCTCAATTTCTTCGGTCATGGCGTTTAGTATCCTTCCCATACAAGGTTAGATGCCTCAAAAACGGGTCCCTCCCAGCAGGCGCGCACCATGCGCGTCTGTTGCGTGTGGAGGTCGTGAACGGCGATAGCGCAACTATTACAGACTCCGATACCGCAAGGCATAGGAGTCTCAACGGAGACCTGACAGGGTAGGGCAAACTCCTGTGCGATGTCGCTAATGGCTTTCAGGAGAGGCATGGGCCCACAGGCGTAGAGTGCCAGCGGAGCCTTAGCATTGTAAACGATTTCGCGCAAGAGTTCAGTAGCGCGTCCCTGCCGCCCGTGCGAACCGTCCTCTGTAATAGCGTGGAGGCTGACCTCCAAAGCACCAAACTCTACTTGCCCCACAAGGAGGTCGCGAGTCTTTGCAGCGTTGATAACGACGGGGCGATATTTCAAAGAGGACTCGCCTTCGCACATCTCTCGCGCTAAAAAAGTGATAGGAGGTGCGCCGATGCCTCCGGCTATTAGCACGGGCTGACTGCCCCTGCGTAGCTCCCACTGAAAGCGATTTCCGAGAGGGCCCACTACAGACAGCCTATCGCTTACCTGCTTTCGCGCCAACGCGCTTGTAAAAGATCCCCGCGCTATGTAGAGGATGCTACAGGTTCCCGCATCGCGATTCGCCCGAAAAATGCTAAAGGGTCTGCGAACGAGAGGGGCGTAGCCTTCACCAAAAAGAACCTCCACAAACTGCCCCGCTCTCGCCGATTCCGCTATGGCGGGAGCGTGAAACACTATCTCATACTCCGCGCCGACAACGCGCTCGTGGGAGACGACAAGAGCCTCTACCTCATAGAAGGGGGAGGGAGTGCGAGGAAGCGTCAGCGACACTCTAGTTGACCTCGTTTCCAGCGCGAGTCAGCGTGAGGCGTAGGGTTTTGACCTTTTCATTTTCGAGAAAAAACTTGAGTTTGCGCCAGCCCGCCTTGCCGATATGGAGCTGATTCGCTTTCCGAGATGGATTCCCATCCTCTGAACCGACCACCTCCCACTTTTTGATTCCCGCCTCTGCCGCTACCTGAAAGTCGCCGCGCGGGAGGTAGACCATAGCACCCTGTACCATCCCCTCCCACTGTAAGAGCGGAAACTGAAGCGTGATGCGGTTGGAACTCTCCAACGAACGTAAGAGACCACGATAGAGGTCGCCGCCTTTGTAGAAGATAGAGCCATCCGACGATTCGGTGTAGGCGAATGCGTCGCGCAAACCCTTACTCTGGTAGACGCTCTCGATATAGAGCGCGGAGGAGGTGAGAGTGTTCATACCCTCCGCGTTACGCTGGTTGAGCGCAGAGAGGCTTATACCCTCTCCCGCAAGGCGTTTGAGTTGGGGAGTAATTCGCTTCGCGAGGTGCTCATCAAACTGTTCGGGGGTTACGAAGGGGATTTTATCGGGAGGTATGCGCCCCGCCTTAACCTCTTGCGCTATCCACAGAAGGAAGAGCCGTTCGCCCAGAACTCCATTGCCCCACTCTTCGGGTTCAGTATAGCCTGCAAAGCCGGGCAGAATAAAGTGCCCGTACTCATGCGCCACTTCACGAAGCCACTCGGCAGGAGCACGCTCCGCGTAGATATTGAAGAGGTAGATTTGATTGCGGAGTTGCCTACCCCCCGCCTCCGCGCCTAACCCGCCCGACTGCCGCGACATCCAGACCTCGACGGTTTCGCTACTGCGTGGATGGTCTTTCCGTAGACGGTCTTTTTCTAGGGCGTGTAGTAGGAGAAGAGTCCGCGCTACCCGCTTGAGAGTGGGGAGTATTTCGCCATCATTTGCGTAGACGATAAATCGGCGCGTGTAACGTACAACATCGTCGCCGGAACGCTCCGCCATGTAGACTCCGCACGCGATTTTGTAGGGCTGATGATACTCTTCGTCTGTCGTAGGGGTATTACTTTTTGGAAGGTAGATAAGCCCCGGAAAGTCGCCCTTGATGACCTCTTTGTCTCCCTCTAACCGTTCGACCTGAGAGGGGACGAGTTCCGCAGGGATGTTTTGCGCGTTCGCTAGACGGGGCGTAAAGAGGAGCAGAGCGAGAAGGAGAGCGCGAAATAGCCCCTGTATGAGGTCTTTAGCGTGCGCCTTTGCACAGAAGGGGTGGGGGCGTGCATTAGAGGGTAATGAGATATGGAAGGTTTTGATCAGGGGTTGAAATTTTGTTTCGGGAGGCATGGGCGAAAACCTTTGCGGCTCAGTTTTAGGCACTCAGGCGGCGGGAATCTTTGACCCCCAAGTGGGTGTAGATTTCACGGGTAGCGGTAGCGCGGTTAAGCGTGTAGAAGTGCAGACCCCGCACATGATTGTCTAGGAGGTCTCGGCACTGCTCTGTCGCCCACTGCACTCCTACGTGGCGCACGTAGGTATCGTCTTCGTCGCACCGTTCGATGGCGCGGAGGAGTTTGGCGGGGTAGCGTGAACCCAGCGCGAGTTCCGCCATGCGCTCTAGCCCCTTACGAGAGGTGACGGGCATAATTCCCGCGATGATAGGCACGCCAATACCTGCGAGTTCGCACCGCTCCCTAAAATCGTAGAAGTCGTGGTTATCGAAGAAGAGTTGCGTTACAATGTAGTCGGCTCCCGCGTCCACTTTCGCTTTCAGGTACTCAATCTCCTTGAGGCGGTTCGGGGTGGCGTAGTGTCCCTCTGGGTATCCTGCGACTCCGATTCCGAAGCCGCGCTTATCGGGGTGAATACCGCGCTCATTAAATCGCTTGATGTAACGCACTAGGTCGGTGGCGTAACGAAAATGGTCTTGCGAACGGTCGTAGTTCGGGCGAGAGCGTGGCGGGTCGCCGGCAAGGGCGTGGATGTTCGAGATTCCGTTTTCGGCATAGCGAAACAGGATAGACTCTATCTCCTCCTCGGTGTGGGAGACGCAGGTGAGGTGAGGAAAGGGGTCGAGCGTAGCCTCCTCTTTCATGCGTACCACGAGGTCGTGTGTGTGTTGGCGCGTAGAGCCGCCCGCCCCATACGTTACGGAGACGAACGAGGGGTGCAACTCCTCTAATTCACGGATATTGTTGAAGAGAACCTCCGCCGCCTCCGGGGTCTTGGGCGGTGAGAACTCGAAACTGGTGGTTACGCGCTGGTTTTGCAGAATATCGTTGATGTGCATTGAGACTCACTCCAAAATAAAAAGAACATAGGATATGATACCCTAACCTTGATAGCGAACTATGAGAATGTAGAGTAGAATTGTAGCGGGGGTTATGGAGGGGTAAGGAATCACACAATGCAGGAGTTTCTTGAGCCAACTGAAGAGCGGGTAACGCTACCGACTGTGCAGACCGATGAGGCGCAGGAGGCGGCGAACTGCGACGCGCTTATCGCGGAGATTGAGGA
The DNA here is from genome assembly GCA_026392135.1 of Armatimonadota bacterium. Taxonomy (GTDB): domain Bacteria; phylum Armatimonadota; class Chthonomonadetes; order Chthonomonadales; family Chthonomonadaceae; genus CAIJLM01. The sequence continues at coordinate 24,718 of JAPLCR010000308.1, read as the reverse complement.
TGTGGGTAGGTCGGAGGCACTGGTGACTATGGGTTCCATCTGCGTACTTTTTAGCGTAACTATCGCGCTGTCTTTATTGCTATATGCGATACCGAATGGAGGGCTGTCCTTGTACATCATAACACACTGGAAAGTCGCTCTGGGGGAATGGTACCATCCGGTATTAAGGTTTATTGGGACGTTTCCTGCAGTTCTGGGGGCGGTGTGTTACCTGCAAACGAAGCGCAACCGCCGCTTGCGAAAAAAACTGGATGAAGTTTTGTCGAAGATAAGCAAGAATCCCAACCCTCTTTTGATTACGAGTCTACTCAAACTTGCGGTAGGTGTATCCCCCCAACATTTGGAGATACCCGGTCGCCTAACTCCAATAGTTAACGGACTGATGATGAATATGGACGCTCATCACGTCGCCCATTTTCAAAAGGGCGATATATATCTGTTGAACATGGGGCTAGGTTGGAATAAGGCGAATCATAACCTTTTTACCAAAATGGGATTTCCAACTATCTCTCCTTTTGCAGTTGTGAACGTGCTCAAGTATGTAGGCAACGAAGCTTCTATCCGCGCCCTGCGGCAGATTCTCAGTAAGCCCCCTCCCGTTCACGATGCCTACCAAGTCCTGTTCCACCAAACCATCGAAGCGGCTATTCCTGCTATCGAGGCGCGGATTGCACGAGAGGACACCCATCAAAACCTGCTACGCCCTAGCCAAGAGCGGGAAGAGCCTGCGGAGGAGTTACTACGACCAGTGGAGGAGGAAAGGTAGAGGCTTATTCCCCGCTATCGTCGCGCTTGGGTCTAAGAAGTTGGTTGGTTTCCTCTATAGGCGCGGCTGGCGCGGGTCTCAGCAGGGTTTCGGGGTGCAGAGGTTCACTGGAGGCGCGTAGGAGGGTCGTTTCTGGGCGAACTTCGGGGTATGGATGTTCCAGAGAGTCGAGCCGTTGGAGAATAGAGTTGAGCCTATGCCTTTTTCGCTGTTTCCATATACGGGCAAGGAACGACCATGTTAGGAATACCAGTCCGGTTAACAGAGTCACCAACATAAAAAGCGGTTAACTACTCAGCCCTCACCCTGCCCTTCGGGCATCCCTCTCCCGATTCGGGAGAAGGACTTGTCTGCAAGGTGATTCTGCTACTCTCCATGAGATAAGCCTGAGTAGTTACAAAAGCGGATTTGTTACTTGTCTATCTATGTTGGGAAACAGGGGAAACGAAACAATTATTACAAAGAGTATTACTTCAAATGGAACAATAAACAGTTCCATACACCCTAAAATGCTACTAGCACTATCGCGCTCCATAGCAAGCCGCTTCTTATGCAGTCGGCTTATTTTTCTTTCGCCATCGTAGGGGCGAGGTATGCCGCAGGCAGGGCAAAATCTAGCGCGTTTCGTTTCAAGGTTTACTCCGCATTTCCAGCATTTTGGTTCCATACGCTACTGCCCTCTGCCCTACCGACTGTCACCTCTTTTTTGTACCTACTAGAGTAGCAGAG